>NZ_ABHH01000015.1:0-61381 GCF_000171855.1 Carnobacterium sp. AT7
CCGTTCATATTGCCTTTAGACATTTGACTCATCATTTTTTTAGATTCATTGAATTGTTTGATCATTCGATTTACTTCAGCAATCGGACGAGCAGATCCTCGAGCGATTCTACGACGTCTGCTTTGAGATAAGATATCTGGATTCTCTCTCTCTTGCGGTGTCATAGACAACACGATAGCTTTCATTCGAGCCGTATCTTTTGGATCGATTTGAAGTTTATCTAATCCCGGGACATTATTCATACCTGGAATCATTTTTAGAATGTCTTCAATTGGTCCCATATTGCTGACTTGATCCATTTGTTCAATAAAGTCATTGAAATCAAAACTATTCTCACGTAGCTTCGTGATCATTTCTTCCGATTTCTTTTCATCAAAATCTTGTTGAGCCTTTTCAATTAACGTTAACATGTCTCCCATACCTAAAATACGGTTAGCCATGCGATCTGGATAGAATGGTTCTAAAGCATCTAGTTTTTCACCAGACCCTGTAAATTTGATTGGTTTCCCGGTAACTGCACGGATGGAAAGTGCAGCTCCTCCACGAGTATCACCATCTAATTTTGTCAAGATAACTCCAGTGATATCTAATTGTTCATCAAAAGAAGCAGCAACATTGGCAGCTTCTTGCCCAGTCATTGCATCAACAACCAAGAAGATTTCCGTTGGTTGTGTAGTTTCTTTGATATCACTTAATTCTTGCATCAACGTTTCGTCAATCTGCAAACGTCCAGCAGTATCAATCAGTACAAAGTCTAAATGTTCTGCTTTAGCTTTTTCAATCCCTTGTCTGGCAATTTCAACAGGACTTACTTGATCTCCCATAGAAAAAACGGGTACATCTAATTGTTTCCCAATCGTTTCCAATTGTTGGATAGCAGCTGGACGATAGATATCAGCAGCTACCAGTAAAGGGCGCTTGTTTTGATTTTTGCGTAAATAGCTAGCTAACTTACCAGCTGTAGTGGTTTTACCGGCTCCTTGTAGCCCTACCATCATGACAACGGTTGGTGCTTTTGCTGCCGTTTGGATGGTAGCTTGTTCTCCACCCATTAATTCTGTTAATTCTTCGCTAACAATTTTAATGATTTGTTGTCCTGGAGAAAGGCTCTCCAACACTTCTGCTCCTACTGCTCGGGCACTAACCGTTTTCACAAAATCTTTTACAACTTTGAAGTTAACGTCAGCTTCTAGTAAAGCTAAGCGTACTTCTCTCATCATTTCTTTTACATCAGCTTCAGTAACTTTCCCTTTGCGACGCATTTTCGTCATCGCACTTTGGAGACGTTCTGTTAAACCTTCAAATGCCATTACACTTCACCATTCCTTTATTTCTCGTCTCTATCTTTTTTTAATAATTGAATAAACTGTTCTAACGACTCATCTTTTGGATAATGACTTTTAATGTAACGCGACATATCCTCTACGACTGCCTTTGTTGTGTTGAAATCTTCTAATAAATGCAATTTCCGTTCATATTCCATTAAACTATTTTCAGTGCGCCTTATGTTATCATAAATTGCTTGACGACTCACTTCAAATTCTTCTGCAATTTCGCCTAAAGAAAAATCATCTGCATAGTATAATTGCATGTAACTTTTTTGTTTCTCAGTCAATAAAGAGCCATAGAAATCGAATAAGGCGTTCATTTGATTCGTTTTTTCAATTTCCATTTTAACCCTTCTTTCTTCGCTTAACAACTGTCAAGGAAAACACGTTTACACACCTTAATAGCGTACCTATTTTTGCGTCAATAGTCAATAGTTTGTCATGTTTTTGCAAAACATTTATTTCTTCTAATACCTATTGCTAGCTGAATAGAAAAGAACACCTTCGCAGTTAATTAACCAGTAGCGAAGGTGTTCTTTTTAATTAAATTTGCTTAGTTTTTACCATTACGGTACTCTTCAATATTTGATTTGATATTTGAAACTTTTGGACCATAAATCACTTGAGCGTTATTCCCTTTTACAACAACTCCAGCTGCTCCAGTTGCTTTCAGTTGAACTTGATCAACTAATTGACCATCTTTTACGGTAACTCTCAAACGAGTTGCACAGTTATCTACATCAATCAAATTTGCTTCTCCACCAAGTCCTTCAATAATACTGATAGACATTTCATCAGCAGGATTAACTGATTTTGTAGAAGTAGCATCACTTGCAGTTGATGTGCTAGCTAAATATTCATCAATATTTGATTTAATGTTCGAAACTTTTGGACCATAAATCACTTGAGCGTTATTCCCTTTTACTACCACTCCAGCTGCTCCAGTTGCTTTCAATTGAGCTTGATCAACCAATTTTCCATCTTTAATCGTAACTCTTAAACGAGTTGCACAGTTATCTACATCAATTAAATTATCTTTCCCACCTAGACCAGCAATAATGTCTTGTGACATTTCATCTTGAATGGGTTCGTTAGTTGCTTTTTCACCAGCTTTTTTAGCTTGGTAATCAGCTTTTGTATACATTTTTGACTCAGCCACTTCGTCTTCACGACCAGGCGTTTTTAAATCGAATTTCGTAATGAAGAAACGGAAAACGAAGTAATAAACAAGCGCATATACGATTCCTACTAGCACAACGGGTATCCAGTTTGTAATCCCTTGTCCTGGTAAAATACCATACAACACGAAGTCGAGTAAGCCACCTGAGAAGGTCAATCCTACTCCAACATTTAAGAAGTGCATAATCACAAATGAGAAGGCTGCTAATACACAATGTACTCCAAAGTATAAGAACGGTGAAGCAAATAAGAATGAAAATTCCAACGGTTCAGTAATACCAGTGAATATTGACGTTAAGGAAGAAGACATCATCAGTCCTTTAACATCTTTTTTACGTTCTGGTTTAGCCGTTTGATACATAGCATATGCTGCTGCTGGGAACCCAAAAATCATGAATGGGAACATTCCAGAGAAGAATTTAGCAGCTTCAGGATCTACTACTTGTCCATTAGCTAATTGTGAGAAGATAATATTTTGTGCTCCTTCTACTACTGTACCATTGATTTCAGCTGTTCCTCCAAGTGCTGTTTGCCAGAAGGGAAGATAAAACACGTGGTGCAATCCTAGTGGAATCAATGCACGGTAAATAAAGCCGTAAAGGAATGTTCCAACATATCCAAGATCTGCTACAACAGAACCTAACCATGCAATTGCTGCACCAGCGTATGGCCATGCAAAAGCTAAAATCATCCCAACGATTACAGCCGCAAACGCTGATACAATTGGTATGAAACGCGTTCCAGAAAAGAATGATAAAGCATCTGGTAATTCAATTTTATAATAACGATTGTGTAAAGTTGCAACCACTAGACCCATAATGATCCCACCAAATACCCCAGTGTTCATAGTTGTCTCAAAACCAAGCACAGATCCGATTAAACCGGGTGTTTGTTGCAATGTTTCAATACTTCCGAAGTTTGTTATGCTGCTTGTTAATGATGCATACATCATTAAGTAAGCTACAACAGCAGATAGAGCTGCTACTTCTTTAGCTGCCTTTGCCATTCCTAAAGCAACTCCAACAGCAAATAATAATGGCAGATTATCAAATATAATGGTTCCACAATCTTTAAGGACTGTTAAAATACCATACAAAATAGTACCTTCACCTAATAACCATTCTAAATCATATAGGCCAACAAATGATTCTCCTGTAAAAGAGGATCCTATTCCTAATAACAAACCTGCTACAGGAAGTAACGCAATCGGCAGCATAAATGTTTTACCCATTTTTTGCAAACCTTCAAATAATTTATCCTTCACTTCTTTTCCTCCTTGAATCTAAAATAATTGCTTGCATAGAACATGCATAAAGATGAATAATATCATACTGAACTATCCTATCACATTATTACGCTACATTCAAAATGAAAACGTACACATGTTCATTAAAAAAAACCTATCTCTAAAAATTGCTTTAGAGGTAGGTTTTTAAGTTAACTATTAAATAGAATTTTGAATTAATTCGCTGAATAAACCGTAGATGTATTCATTCGGATCGAATACTTGTAAGTCATCCATACTTTCACCTAAGCCAACGAATTTAACCGGAATATCTAATTCTTTACGAATGGCTAAAACAATTCCACCTTTTGCTGTGCCATCTAATTTAGTTAATACAATTCCTGTTACATCTGTTGTCTGTTTAAATTGTTTAGCTTGATTCATTGCATTTTGTCCAGTTGTTGCATCTAGCACTAACAATACTTCATGCGGTCCACCTGGAATTTCACGTTCAATGATTCGTTTCATTTTTTCTAATTCGTTCATCAAATTCACTTTATTTTGTAACCTTCCAGCCGTATCAACAAATAAAATATCCGCTTCTTTTTGTTTAGCTTCTTTTATAGCATCAAATACGACAGCTGCTGGATCTCCACCTGCCTTACCACTGACAACTTCTGCTCCAACACGATCACCCCAAACATGTAATTGTTCGATCGCTCCAGCTCTAAATGTATCTCCAGCTGCCAACATAACCTTTTTTCCTTCTTGTTGATACAGATGAGCCATTTTACCAATTGTGGTTGTTTTACCTACACCATTTACACCAACCAATAAAATTACTGTTAATCCTGCAGGGTTTATATTAATTTCAGGTTTATCAGTATTGCCTTTTTCATAAATTTCAACCATTTTTTCAATTATGACTTGCTGAACTTCATTTGAAGCTTTTGCATTTTTCAATTTCACTTCTTGACGTAAAGCATCAGTAATTTCCATTGTTGATTCAAAGCCAACATCTGCTCCAATCAACACTTCTTCGAGTTCATCAAAAAAATCTTCATCAACTGTTCTAAAATTTGCAAACAGTTCATTCATGCGTTGCGAAAATGTTTTTCTCGTTTTCTCTAAACCTTTTTCATATTTCTCCGTTACTTCTGTGGTCTCAACTTTTTCTTCACCGGTAAAAGCTTTCTTTATTTTATCAAATAATCCCATTTTACACCCTCTTCTCTTGGCATTGTTCCTATTTAATTAAGTACAAACTTTTGAATAGCATGTGCGACACCATGTTCTTCATTTGTTTTGGTGATGTATTGTGCCATAGCTTTGATTTCATCCGTTGCATTTCCCATTGCTACTCCCATACCAGCATATTCAATCATTGCTGCATCGTTAGCTTCATCACCTAAAGACATGACCTCAGAAGCTTCAAAGCCTAGCAAGTCAGCTAAAACGGCTATTCCGCTGCCTTTATCGACACCTTTAGGCATTAATTCTAGTAATACAGGTCGTGATTTCATAATAGTATACTTTTCATGGAAATGAACTGGAATTTTTTTAATGGCTTCGTCTAGACTAGTTTGTTCATAACAAAAAACGGTTTTATTGATTGCAATATCTTCAGACACATGTTCCATCTCAATTGGAACATACGGTAAGGCTCTCATAACCGTTGGGTAAAGTGAATCGCGACCTTCAGGATATGGTGGTTCATAAATTTTTTCTAAATCAATGAAGTTACAAGGAACATTGATTTCTTTACTTAGTGCAAAAATTTCTTCAATTTCAACTTTCGTTAATGTTTTTTTAGATAGGACTTCACCAGTATCCGTGCGTTGTACTAGTCCACCATTGTACGTAATGCCATAGTCTCCAACTTCTCTTAAGTTTAATTCTTCTAAATAAGAAATCATGCCTAATAAAGGTCTACCTGTACAAAGGACCACTTTAACGCCTTGTTCCTTTGCCTTCTTTATGACTTCTTTATTCTCATCTGATATGATGTGTTCTCTATTTAATAATGTACCATCTAAATCAATTGCAACTAATTTAATCATGATTTAACCCCAATCCTTTTTATTACTTGTTTAAAAAGAAAAAGATCGACACTTATCGACCTTTTTCTTTTTCCACTTGTCTAGTTTATCCCAGCGGGAACATCCGTTAATTCTTCCAAACGAACTGATACCACTTTAGAAACACCAGATTCTTGCATTGTTATGCCATAGAGCACATTTGCTTCTTCCATCGTTCCTTTACGGTGAGTGATGACGATAAATTGAGTATCCCCATCAAACTGTTTTAAGTACCTTCCAAACCTAACAACATTGGCTTCATCAAGTGCTGCTTCAACTTCGTCTAAAATACAAAATGGCACGGGACGAACTTGTATGATTGAAAACATTAAAGCAATCGCTGTAAATGCTCGTTCTCCTCCAGATAGTAAACTCAATTGTTGCAATTTTTTCCCTGGGGGCTGAGCAATAATTTCAATACCGGTTGTTAACAAGTTCTCAGGATCTGTTAAACGAAGTTCAGCAGATCCCCCACCAAACATTTGCGGGAAAACTTCAGAAAACTTCATGCGGATATCTTCAAATACTTCTGAAAAACGCACTTTAACTTCTTCATCCATTTCATTCATCGTAGTATACAAACTCGTTTTAGCTTCTAGTAAATCTTCACGTTGGTCAACAAGGAAAGTATAGCGCTCATTTACACGCTCAAATTCTTCAATGGCTCCAATATTAACAGAACCCAACTCTTGAATACTTTGTTTCAAAAGTTTCACTTTACGTGTTGCTTCTTCAATTGAAACATTAAGTAAATGACTCATTTCAGCAGCTTCAAATGTTAATTCATATTCTTCACTTAAATAACCCAAACGATTTTCAATGGCCACATCCGTCCGATTCATCGCAACTTCAGCTTTTGCTTTTTCTTCTAGCAGATAATGCTTTTGGTTATTCATTCTAGTAGTCAACTGTTCAATTTCATTCAATTGACTTTCTATCGTATTTTTTTCACTCTTTGTTTTAGATAATTGACTTTCTAAGTTGCGTTTTGTTTCGCTTAATTGTGCTAACTTATCGCTCAATTCTTGCTTAGTCATTTGATGAGTGCCATCAAATTGAGTCATTTGTTCCATGCGATTAGTGATGGATAAACTCTCTATTTGTTGATTCTCTAATTGACTAGATACCGTTTTTTGTTCTTTTTTCAATCCAACTAATTGCTCTTTTAAAGCAGCTAGCTTAGTTCGTAAATTTTGTTGTTTTTCATTGATTAATGTCTGGTTTTTTTCACGTTCTTCATTTTGAGAAGACGCTAATAAAATTTGATGGTTGATTTGTTCCATTTCATTTTTAATTTTTTGCAAAGATTCCATTAACTCCGTTTTTTTCAATTCATAGGATTCAACTTCTTCTTTAGCTTCTTGACATTCGTATTGCACTGCTTTTAATTCTCTAGTAAACCGTACTTGTTTTTCTTCTAACGTTTCAAATTGGTTTTTTAATTCTTGTTCTCTCAAGCGTTGTTTTTCACCAATTTCACGCAACTCGTTAAGTGTTGTTTCTTCTTTTTTAATTGCTTGTTTCATCGTACGAACTTCTATTTCTTTTTCGGTCAACGTTGCTTCCATTTGAGCGATTTGCTTCGCCAAATGAGTTAACTCATTCTTTCGAGCGAATAAACTCCCCTGATTGCCAGACTTACTTGCTCCACCAGTCATTGATCCACCTGCATTCATGACATCACCTTCAAGAGTCACAACCCGGTATTTAAATTGTATCTCACGAGCAATAGTGTTAGCAGAAGACAAGTCTTTCGCAACGATAGTTGTTCCTAACAAATTTTGAATGACCGTCGCAACCGTTTCAGGATAAGCAATCAATTGGCTCGCAATACCTAAGAAACCTTCACAATTACGGGCTTTAGTTTCTACAGATATTGGCAACTGCCGAGCTTTAATAGTTGTTAGCGGTAAGAACGTTGCTCTCCCAACTCTTTTTTGTTTCAAATATTGAATCCCTTTACGGCCACTTTGTTCATCTTGAACAATGATGTTTTGGCTTGCTGCACCAAGTGCTATGTCAATAGCCAGTTCAGCTTGTTTGGGTACTTCAATCAATTCAGCAACGGCTCCGATAATGCCGCCAATCTCTTTTTTTCGTTTTAAAACTTCTTTAACTCCTTGATAAAAGCCTGCATAGTCTTCATTTAGTTCTTTTAGACTTTCTTTTTTAGCTTTTGCTTGCTGTACCACTTTTAAAGCATCATACATGCGTGTTTCATTCGTTTCTAACGCTTGTCGTTTCATTTGTATACTGGCTTGTTGCTCTTGATAAAGCAATAATTTTTGAGCAATTTCTTGTTGAGTATCTGATAGCTCCTGAGCGATTTCCTTAAAATGGAGTGTTATTTCCGCTATATTTTTTTCGAGTTCAGTAACCGATGCATCTGATTTCAACGTTTTTTGTGCCAATTGATAAGAATTGCGTTCAAGGTAACTTTGCTCATTTCTTAAGCTAGTTTGTTTTTGCATCAAATCAACATATTCATCTCGCAAACTCTCAATCGTTTCTTTTGAATTCCCCGAAAGAGATAAAGCCTCTTTTTCTGCAGCTAGGAAGGCTATTTTTAATTGTTTTTCTTGTTCGCTTTTTACCACAAGCTCTTCATTGATTGTTTCTAATTCCTGCTCTAATTGAACGATTCTTTGATTTGATAGTTCTTTAGACGTTTCAAGTTGCTGAAGATTTTCGGTAGTGTATTTATTGCGCTCAGATAAAACATTTTTTTGGCCTTCCGTCTGTTCAAACAATTGAATCGCTTGGACTAATTGCAATTGAGTTTCTTCTATTGTTTCCGTCAAGTTCATCTTTTGTTCGCGTTTAACTTTTAATTGATTCTCACACTCTAATAAATTTTGCTTCTTTTCAGCCAATTGTTCTTCAAAAGAAAGCATTTCTTTTTTACTTTCATCCCAATCGACTTTCAATTGCTCAATCTCAACGACCATCAAAGCAATATCCATTTCAGACAATTGTTCTTTGTATAGTAAAAAGTCTTTAGCTACACTGCTTTGTTCTCTTAAAGGTTCAACTTGTCCTTCTAGTTCATAAACAATGTCTTGAACACGGTTTAAATTTTCTTCCGTTTCCGTTAACTTTTGTTCGGCCTTTTTTTTACGTGTTTTATACTTCAAAACACCAGCTGCTTCTTCAAATATAGACCGTCTCTCTTCAGGTTTGCTATTGAATATACTTTCAACTTTCCCTTGCGAGATGATTGAAAAAGACTCTTTGCCTAAGCCAGAATCCATAAATAGGTCTACAATGTCTTTTAACCGACAAGCTTGCTTGTTTAAATAAAATTCGCTTTCACCATTTCGATGCAAACGTCTAGTAATGCTTATTTCGCTAAATTCTAACGGTAAAAAATGATCTTCGTTTTCTAGTATCAAGGTAACTTCAGCTAAATTAACTGATTTCCTTGTATCTGATCCCGAAAAGATAATATCATTCATTTTTCCGCCACGTAAGTTCCTCGCTGATTGTTCACCCAAAACCCAGCGAATGGCTTCTGTTATATTGCTTTTTCCGCTTCCATTAGGTCCAACAACAGCTGTTACACCATCGTGAAACTCAATTGTCGTTTTATCTGCAAACGATTTGAAACCAGCGATGTCTATTCTTTTTAATTGCACAACTACTGGCTCCTTTCCCCTGTACTATTTTTCTTGTAAAGTAAGCAATGCATTTTCAGCTGCTACTTGTTCAGCCGCTTTTTTTGTTTTCCCTTGACCTTGGCCTAATAGTTGACCTTCAGCAAGTACTTCTACCACAAACGCTTTTTGATGTGCTGGACCTATTTCATCCACCAAATTATATTCAATTTCAATTTCACCTTTTTGTTGTAAAAATTCTTGTAAATTTGTTTTATGATCCATCACATGTGAGAAAGCACCGGACTTAATTTTTGGAAAGATTGTTTGTTCAAGAAAAAATAATACGCCGTCTAATCCTTGATCTAGGTATAATGCACCAACAAAAGATTCGAACAAATCGCAAAGCAAGGCAGGTCGTTTTCGGCCATTCATGCGTTCTTCACCTTTACCTAAACGAATAAATTGATCGAATTCGTACTCTTTTGCAAATTGACTAAAACTCGCTTCACAGACGATAGTCGCTCTCAATCGAGTTAATTTCCCTTCAGGTACATTAGGATATAATTCGTACAAAAATCTTGACACCGTTAATTCTAAAACAGCATCTCCTAAAAATTCAATTCTTTCATTATCTTTCAATTTAAGGTTCCTGTGCTCATTCACATATGATGAATGGGTAAATGCTTCTTCTAAATAAGAAAGGTCTTGAAAAACCAAACCAAATTTAGTTTTTAAATGTGTTAAAAATGCTTCATCCATTATATTCTCCCTTTCTTTAAATATTTCTTTACGCTTTATCATTATACTGTGTTTGTACACAAAAATAAACCATTTCTAGCTTAGTAGCGCTAACGAAGAAAATGCTTATTGAAAACTCAATCTTTTTTTTCGATAAAAAAAAGAGCCTCTGACTTATTGATAAGCTCAGGGGCTCTTGAAATTTCATTAATTTTTGTGTTCTTCGATGTAAGTTACTGCATCTCCAACTGTAGTAATTATTTCAGCATCTTCGTCAGATATTTCCGTTCCGAAAACATCTTCTAATTCCATAACCAATTCTACGATATCAAGCGAATCAGCACCAAGATCTTCTTTAAATGTAAGTTCTTTAGTAACTTTTTCTTCATCAATGCCAAATCTTTCAACAATAATTTTTTTTATTTTTTCGAAAGTTTCACTATTAGACAATATATATACCTCCGTTTTCAACTTTTTATATTTAAACACAAATTACGTCGCTTTATTTATTTTAACGATATTCACAGATATTGTCCAACTATTTTTTTTGAGCTGCCTTTTTCTTATAAAATAAGATTTAATCAGCAGATACTTGTTTCTCTTCAAAATGGTGAACTAAATCATCAATAACATGAGAATCTAACATTTCATGAATTTGTCTAATAGTATAATAGACCGCTTCTTTCTCCGTTGATCCATGTGTCTTAATCACTGGTGCTTTAACACCAAATAATACGGCTCCACCATGTGTAGAATAATCTAAGACATCCTTCATATTAGAAAAACTATCTTTTAATAACAAGCCACCTAATTTAGCTTTTGTCCCATTTTCATATACAGCATTTTTGATAAGTTTCATCATAGATAAAGCCGTACCTTCAATTGTCTTTAAGACAGCATTTCCAGTGTAACCATCTGTCACCACTACATCAGCTACACCACTAAGCAATTCACGAGCCTCTATGTTTCCAATAAAATTAATATCTGCATTGTTTGCTAAAAGTTGATAAGCTCTCTTAGTCACATCATTTCCTTTATTCTCTTCTGTTCCATTGTTTAACAAACCAACTCTTGGATTTTTTACTCCTCTAACAAATTGAGCATAATAACTACCTAATATTGCATATTGATTGATATTTTCAGGTTTGGTATCCGCATTTGCACCAACGTCCATTAAATTGAACGTTTCATCTTCTTTTCCAATTACAGGTAACGTCACCAATAAACCTGGACGATCAATCCCTTTGATTCTTCCGATAATCAATAAGCCCGCAGTCAATAATGCACCAGTGTTTCCCGCAGAAAATAGGGCATCTGCTTTTTTGTCTTTAACGGCTTGCGCAGCCAATACCATTGAAGCATTTTTTTTGCGGCGTACAGCGCGAACTGGGTCATCTTCACTCATAATTTTTTCATCTGTATGAACGATGGTAATGTTTGTTTCATCTGTTAAGTATTTTCTGATAGAGTCTTCTTTTCCATATAAAATAAATTCAATATCTTTATATTCTTTAACTGCCATCATAATACCTTCTACGATTGCTTTTGGAGCGTTATCTCCGCCCATAGCATCTACTGCAATTTTCAAATCATTTGCCTCCCTAGTGAACTTCCAATGTTTCTGAACTTTACGTTCTATTAAATTTTACCACTAATCATGATTGAATCTCAATTGAAATCTAATCCTTCTAATTCATTAAACCCAACCGCTTCTCTAAGTTGTTGGTACACTTCATTTGTAAGGAAATCTTTTTGATTAACCAGTTGATTCGCTTCTTGTCTTGCTGCTTCTAAAGCTCCAAAATCGCCTATAATATCTCCAATTTTAAAATCTGGCAAACCCGATTGTTTATTGCCAAATAAATCTCCAGGCCCTCTCAGCTCTAAATCTTTTTCACTGAGTATAAAACCATCAGTTGTTTCGGTCATTATTTTCATGCGTTCCATCCCATTTTCTGTTTTAGGATTTGCAACAAGAATACAATAAGATTCTTTATCTCCACGACCAACACGGCCTCTTAACTGATGCAATTGAGACAGTCCAAAACGATCGGCATCATAAATGATCATGGTCGTCGCATTAGGAACATTTACCCCTACTTCAATAACGGTTGTCGAAACAAGGACCTGTAGTTTTTTTTCTTTGAAATTTTCCATAGTGCTTTCTTTTTCGCTTGATTTCATTTTCCCATGCAACAACCCTACTTGAAAACGATCGCCATAATAAGCGGTTAGTTTTTCATAGATATCAGTCGCATTTTTAACATCCATGGTTTCTGATTCTTCAATCAAAGGACAAATAACATACGCTTGCGACCCTTTTCTTAACTGAAGTTCAATAAATTCTAACGTTTTTTCAAAATTTTGTGGTTTAATCCACGTGGTTTGAATTGGGATTCTTCCAGCAGGCATTTCATCAATAATTGATACATCCATTTCTCCATATGCTGTAATAGCTAATGTTCGAGGAATGGGAGTAGCCGTCATAAATAAGACATCCGCATCTTTACCCTTATCTCTTAATAATTTTCGTTGATTCACTCCAAAGCGATGTTGTTCATCTGTAATGACTAAACCTAATTTAGAAAAATAAACATCTTGTTGAATCAAGGCATGTGTACCGATTAGAACATCTAATTCGCCATTGGCCAATTGTTCTAAAATCAAACGCCGATCTTTTGTCTTCGTAGAACCCGTCAACAAAGCTATCCTGACTTCAAGAGGATTAAACAATTCCGACAAACTTTCCATATGTTGTTCAGCAAGAATTTCAGTCGGTACCATTAAGGCCGATTGGACACCGACGTTTGTAGCGGCGTATAACGCGATTGCAGCCACAATTGTCTTACCGCTCCCAACATCTCCTTGAAGCAGGCGATGCATATGAATAGGTTGTCTTAAGTCGCTACAGATTTCATTCACTACTCGTTTCTGGGCTTTTGTTAATTCAAAAGGCAATGTCTCAATAAAATTTCTCAAATCCGTTACATTGTAATTGAGTGTATTTCCTTTACCCATTGCTTTTTGTTTTTTACGTACAATTTGCATGCGCATTTGATACAATAAAAATTCTTCAAATACAACTTCTCTTCTAGCTTGTTTTTTTTGCTTCTCTGAAGCTGGAAAATGCATGGCATAAACGGCATCTCGATGAGAAATCAATCTGTATTTAATTCTTAATTCCGGTGGTACGACCTCCGGAATGTGATCTTGATAAAGGTTGTATGCTTCAGTAATCAACTGCAAAATAGTACTTTGCTTAATGTGTTTATTGGCGCTATATACGGATTCGAAATCTCCCTTTTCAGAATCTGAACGGGTTCCTAAGATTTTTATACCGGTTAAACTTTTTCTTTTTGCATCCCATTTACCAAAAACAGCTATTTCTTCTCCCGTCACGATTTTACTTTTCAAGTAAGCTTGATTAAAAAAAGTAACAGAAATCACAGCATGTTCAATTATTAAACGAAACGACAAACGATTCTTTTTAGGACCAAAGCGACTGACTACTGCTTCTGAAACAACATTTCCTTTTAACGTGACCTTTTCTTGATCTTCTATCTCTAATAAATCACGCTCTTGGATATCTTCATAGCGAATTGGATAATGAGACAGCAAATCATTGATTGTATGAATCCCTAATTGATGCAGAGCCTCTAAACGTTTTTCTCCAACGTAAGGGAGGACAGAAACAGAATCATAAATTGATTTAGTCATATATTTTCAACAGATTTAAAGCTATAAAATCTACGCTTAAATCTGTCTCTTACCTCCCTTATTGTATTCTTTTTGCACAGTAGACAACTACACATTAGTGTATGGAACAATCGAATCGATTTATCTACTACCACTAAAAAAGACAAAAATAGGAATGGAATAAAATCCCGATCTATTTTTGTCTTTTAATTATTCTACCGACAAGATATAAGGATAGACTGGTTGTTGACCATCATGAATTTCTACTTCTACTTCTTCAAATAGTTTTTCAATTTCAGCAGCGATTTCAGCAGCTTCACTTGCATCACTATCTTCTCCAAGTAAAATCGTCACAATTTCACTATCTTCTGATATCATTTGTTTCAAGGTTTCAATTGTAACAGTTTTACGGTTTGATTGAGAGACTTTGATTTTCCCTTCAATAATTCCCATAAAATCATCTTTTTTGATTTTCATGCCATCGATTTCTGTATCTCTTACAGCATTCGTAACTTGGCCACTAACAACATTAGCCAATTCATTCATCATTTCAGCCTTATTGGTATCTAAATCATTCAATTCATTGAATGCTAGCATAGCAGTCATGCCTTGTGACACTGTTTTACTAGGAATAACGACCACTGATAAGTCACTAACTTCAGCAGCTTGATCTGCTGCCATAAAGATATTTTTATTATTTGGTAAGATGATTACTTTTTCAGCATTCACTTCTTCAATCGCTTTAAGAATATCTTCTGTACTTGGATTCATTGTTTGTCCACCACTGATGACATAGTCCACGCCTAAACTTTTAAACAAGTTTTGAACGCCTTCTCCTGCAGCAACTGCAATAATGCCATAAGGTGTTTTAGCTGCTTTTACAACAGGTTGTTGCGACTCATTTTCAAGAATCGTTTCATGTTGAACACGCATATTATCAACTTTTATTTTGAGTAATGAACCAAATTTTTGACCATAATTCATAACTTCGCCTGGATGTTCTGTATGAACGTGAACTTTAATGATATCGTCATCAGAAACCACGAGTAAAGAATCGCCGATTTCGTTTAAATGGTTACGGAATGTATCATAGTCAAATTCGCTATCTACTGTTTCACCTTTGCCAATTTCAACCATGATTTCGGTACAATAACCAAATGTAATATCTTCAGTATGAATGTGATTTGAAACACTTTTATGGTGTTCAGCATTAACCAATTCTGACATTTCTTGAGCAGATGGTTGATGGATATCTTCTTCGATAACTTTTCCAGATAATACTTCTAAGAATCCTTCATAAATGAATAATAGTCCTTGTCCACCACTATCCACAACGCCAACTTCCTTTAGTACAGGTAGTAAATCAGGCGTTCTAGCTAAAGATTTCTTAGCTCCGCGTACAACTGCTTCCATTACCTCAACAACATCATCTGTTTCTTTTGCTTTCTTTTCACCAGCTTTAGCAGATTCACGAGCTACCGTTAAAATCGTACCTTCTACGGGTTTCATGACCGCTTTATATGCCGCTTCAACACCTCTAGTAAAGGCTTCAGACAAATCTTTAGAAGACAACGTTTCTTTATTTTCAATAGCTTTACCGAATCCTCTAAATAATTGAGACAAAATAACTCCAGAATTCCCACGAGCTCCCATTAATAAACCTTTAGATAGCGCCGCTGACAAATCGCCGACACTTTCAGAAGCTGTATTTGAAACTGCTTTTGCTCCACTAGCCAATGATAAATTCATATTTGTTCCTGTATCACCATCTGGAACTGGAAAAACATTTAATGAGTTTACATATTCCGCATTTTTATCTAAACGATTAGCTCCTGTTGCTATCATTAAGCGAAACTGTTTACCTTCTAATTTTGTAACTTTCACTACATATATCCTCCTAAGTTACTTTTCACTAACGTTATAGTAACTATTTCTTCTTTGATAATTCTTTATTAGTCATTTAATACACGAACACCTTGAACATAAACATTTACAGTATTAGCAGTAACACCTAACATGGTTTCTAAATTGTATTTTACAATCTCTTGCACATTACGGCTGACTTCAGAAATCTTTATTCCATAACTAACGATAATATAAATATCAACTGCTACACCATTATCTTCTTGTCGCACAATTACTCCACGTGAATAATTTTCTTTTTTTAATATATCATTTAAATTATCACGTATTTGGCTTTTACTTGCCATACCAACAATTCCAAAAATTTCGGTTGCTGCACCGCCGACAACAGTTGCTATAACTTCGTTTGAAATATCTATTGTTCCATATTGTGTTTTGATTTTAACTGCCATGTTAAAAATCCTCCTCTTGGCTAGCAAGCCATAAATTACTATTCTATATTTTATCATAGCAGACCGATTAAGAAAAGAAAAACTAAGTTTCCATAATTTAATCCTCATTTAAACGACAATAAGGAATTAAAAAAGACTGTCAAGTAAATTCCCTTGAAAGAAACTTGTTGCAAAGGCAAGTAAATTGTGATAAATTATTGAAGTATGAGTATTGATTGAAGCTTTGCTTCGATATATCGGCAAAGGAGGAAAGACTAATGGCTAAAGAATGTGCAATTACAGGACGTAAAGCAAGAAGCGGAAACAACCGCTCTCACGCTATGAACAAAACAAAACGTACTTGGGGTGCTAACTTACAAAAAGTTCGTATCATGGTTGATGGATCACCTAAAAAAGTTTGGGTATCTGCTCGAGCTCTTAAATCTGGTAAAGTTGCACGCGTATAATTTTACTGAAAAAAGAACCTTTCCCATCGTTATGGAGAAGGTTCTTTTTGTTTGGTTTTTTTCAACTATTTCATTCACTTAGAGCTCTTAGTCGTAGTGTTGCTACTTTAACTGCTTACAACCATGATAGATTTCGCCCTGAGTGCCCACAGGGCTAACCATCCTATTCCTCCAGAAATGTTGTGCATCAATTAAATTCATCTTTCTGCACTAAAAACACAGAGCCTCAATTTGTTACTCGTTATTCTTATGTTTCATTATCTTTACTTTGAATAACAGCTATTACTCCTGATTCAAAAGAAAAAGAAACTGTATTAGTGACAAATTCATTACTTGCCAAAGAAATCGGATGAACAAAATTTGTATTTGTTAAACGATACTTCGCATCTTTAATTGTCAATTGTTTCACTGGAGATAAACAGACAAACGCTAGATACTTTTTATCTTGTTCTTTCGTCAAACTATGTGTACCAGACGTAAAATAAGAAATCGTATTTTGGACGTCTAACAAGCGGATTTTAGAAGCATACTGGAAAAGTTTTGGCTGGAATATCATATAGATATTATTTAACAGATGATCCATTCTTCCACCAGTTGTTCCATAAATAGAGACACTTTCTGGTTTAAATTCATCAAAAGCAATTTGGACAGCCAATTCCGTATCAGTTTCATCTTTTTCAGCTTGGTAAATTCGAACATCAGCAATTTCTTTTTTTATGTGTTTTAATTCTTCTTTTGTAACAGAATCAAAATCTCCAAGTGCTATCTGTGGAACAATTCCTTGTTCTAATAAACGAACAGCTCCTCTGTCAACACCTATCCAAATGAGTTCTTTCGAATGGATGTCTTTTAGTGATGGAATTTGCTCACAAGGTCCACCTACCATAATAGCAAGATGTTGTCCCATTTTATTTTACCGCATCCCTTAGGATAGCCATTTGATTTGTCGGGTCTTCTGCATTATAAATGTAAGAACCAGCAACAAAAACAGATGCTCCCGCTTCTTTGCATTGCTTAGCAGTCTGTTCGGCTATCCCTCCGTCAACTTCGATTTCATAAGTATACCCTTCTCTATCCTTCAACTCTTTTGCTGCTTGTATTTTTTTAAGTGTTTCAAGAATAAAACTTTGTCCACCATAACCTGGATTAACAGTCATAACTAGTACCAAATCAACTAAACCTAATACATGAATCAATGATTCGATTGGTGTACCCGGATTAACTGCAATTCCGGCTTTAACACCTTGATCTTTTATCAATTGAAGCACCCGATGAATGTGAGGCGTACTTTCAGCATGTATCGTAATAATATCTGCGCCTGCTTTAGCGAAATTCTTAACGTGATTTTCTGGATATTCAACCATTAAATGACAATCTAAAGGTAGTTTAGTTACCGGACGAATAGCCGCTACTGTGTCAGCTCCAAACGTAATGTTTGGCACAAAATGCCCATCCATTACATCCACATGAATATAATCAGCCCCTCCGTCTTCTACTAAACGGATATCTCTTGCTAAATTTGCAAAGTCTGCACTTAAAATAGATGGTGCTAGTTTCATTATTTCATCCTCATTTCTTATCTTTATTATCATATCTTGGTTTTCGACTTTCAATTTCATTTAAAAATTGCAAATAATGCTGGTAGCGGTATTCTGGTATTGTATTTAATTCTACTTCTTTTTTCACCTGGCATCCAGGTTCCTTTTTGTGCATACATCCTCTGAATCGGCATTCATCTTGTACCTCAACAAATTCAGGAAAACAAGCAGAAAGTTCTTCTGGCTCAAGTTCTAAAAAATCGATTGAACTAAAACCAGGAGTATCTGCTACTAACCCGTTATATAAAGGCAATAATTCAACATGCCTTGTTGTATGTTTCCCACGTCCCAGAGAGCTTGAAATCTCAGCCGTTTTCAACAACAAATCCGGTGCGATGCTATTTAGCAGTGTCGATTTCCCTGCTCCTGATTGGCCCATAAAGACTGTTAATTTATCAGGAAAATAAGAAACCAATTCCTCTAATGATTTTTTATTGTCTTTTTGTTCCGGTACGACTATTGAATAGCCAATTTTTTCATATTCTCGTTGTTTTTCTTTTATTTGTTGCAACGTTTCATCTGTCAATAAATCAATTTTACTAATGTAGATAATGGCTTGGATTCTTTTACTTTCTAATGTGACCAAAAAGCGGTCTAATAAATTCGTTGAAAAATTGGGCTCAATAGCTGACATAACCACAACACCAATATCAACATTTGCTACAGGCGGGCGAACTAATTCATTTTTTCTAGGTAATAGTTCTTGCACGACACCTTCTTTTAAATTGCCACTTTCAAATAAAACATAATCGCCAACTAAAGGTGTTAGATCTCTTTTTCGAAAGTTCCCTCTCCCTCTAGTTTGATAGGTTTCACCTTTATAATATACATAATAAAATCCACTTAACGCTTTTCTAATTTGACCTTCCGGCAATAAAACCCCTCCTAATACGTGCTCTCAGTTCTACTCTACTGAATGAATCTCCAGAAAGCAAGATTTTAATCATACAAATTTCATTTATTTTAGACGAAAAAAAGATCAAAGAACTTGAAATCAGTTCTTTGATCTTTCGCATTTTAGTCAATTGTAACATTGGTATTTTCATCTATAACTTCTCCATCACGTTCAATCCGATACGTTCCAGTTTCACCTTCTTGGAGAATAAATGGAATGACAGTTTCAAAATTTTCAGTAATCGTAAATTTTTGAAATTCATTCTCTAAAGAGTGTTCTTTATCTTTGATGTAAATAACAATCTCATTTGGTATAGGAGCTGACTCTTGGGATTCGCTGCCAGATACCGCTGCTTCAGAATCTGTTTTTTTGGGTTTCGCGTAAGGAATCGTTACCGTTTTTGAAAATGTTTGTTCCGGTTCTTTACCCAATGAAATCACGACTGAGAACGAAGCGCCGCTAGACAACAGTTCTCCTGCTGCAGGGTCTTGCGAGATGACTTGTCCTTCTAAAATATCATTAGAATATTCTTCTTTAAAAGTTACAGACAACCCATTTTCATCTGCATAGACTTGTACACCTTTTTCAGAATAACCCGTTAGATCTTTCATTTCAAATCTAGCTTCGCCCGTGCTAACTGTTAATGTAACGGTTGTTTCACTTGGAACAACCTCTTCATCTTCAGCTATACTTTGTTCAATAATAGAGCCTTCTGGAACCGTATCACTGCTTTCATCAACTCGTTCAGTAGTAAAGCCTTGCTCCATCAGTTCAGCTCGAACTTCTTCATAAGGTTCACCTGTATAGTCTTTAAATGAAACAGTCTCTTTTCCAGAACTAATATATAAGTTAATATCCGTTTCCTCTTTAACAGTTGTACCGGTTTCAGGATCTGTTCTTGTTACAAGTCCTTCTTCGACATCTTCGCTTGTCTCTATGATAGTCTGGCTAACTTGCAAATTAGCGGTTGAAAGAGCCTCTTTGGCTTCCTTTTCGGACATTCCTATTACATCTGGTACAGAGATATCTTTTGGCGCTGAAAGAGCAAAAGCAACCATTCCACCTGTAACAATGAGTATGAGCAACAATACTGTAAGCCAAAATATCTTCCACTTCTTTTTCTTTGGCTTTTTATCTTTTTTTGTTTCTTTAGTTTGCTTTTCACTTTTAGACGGTTCTACTTTCTCTTCGGCTAAAGCAATAGGCGCTACAGGAACAATAGGTTCCAATATTTTTGTTTTCTCCATCAAACTGGCTGGGGAAAATTTTGATTCATTAATTCTTTTAGGCGATAAAGAGGTGGCTAAATCAGCAGCCATTTCTTGAGCGGAACGATATCTGTCAATCGTTTCTTTTGCCGTTGCTTTAAGAACAACATTTTCTAAAGACTGTGGAATACGATGATCAAAATCTTTCACTGATGGAAGGGATTCTTGGAAATGCTTTAAAGCAATCGACACAGCAGATTCGCCTTCAAAAGGAACATTTCCTGTTAACAATTCATATAAAATAATCCCTAATGAATAGATATCTGATTGGTTGGTTGCCATTCCTCCTCTTGCTTGTTCTGGCGAAAGATAATGGACTGATCCCAATAAAGAATTCGTTTGTGTAATAGACGTTTGTGATAACGCTACTGCTATACCAAAATCTGTTATTTTAACGACGCCTGACTCATCTATTAAAACATTTTGGGGTTTTAGATCCCTATGAATAATCCGATTATTATGAGCTTCTGCAACGGCTGCAAGAATTTGTCTCATAATATCTAGAACTTTTTGGTAGGGTATAGGAAAATTACTATGGATATAATGTTTTAAATCCATGCCTTTGATATACTCCATAACAATGTATTGGTTGTTTTCTTCTTCTCCTACATCATATACACTTACAATATTTGGATGAATCAATTCTGTTGCAGCTAATGCTTCCCGTTTAAATCGACGGATTGTATCTTGATCGTCTCTAAAGTCAAAGCGCAATACTTTAACCGCTACATCTCTTTCGAGAATAAGATCTCTTGCAAGATAAACATTTGCCATGCCACCAGAACCAACTGTTCCAATTATTTTGTAACGACCGTTTAGCTTTTTACCCATTTCCATGACTGCTGTCCCTCCCTTCTATTTTTGTCTGAACCAATATGATCGTTATGTTATCTAACCCTCCACGGTCATTAGCCACATCTATCAACGTATCTATTTTTTCTTCAGCCGATTTATTAGTGCTTAAAATATCTTTTATCTCTTGATCCTCAACCATATTTGTTAATCCATCTGAACAAAGTAACATTTGATCATTTGGCAAGGCCGGTAAAATCGTTACATCAATATCTATCTCATCTGTTACACCTAGAGAACGAGTCAAAACATTTTTTCTAGGATGATTTTCGGCATCTTTCAAAGAAATTTCGCCGCTTTTTACTAGTTCATTAACCAATGAATGATCTTCAGTTACTTGGTTAAAACGTCCGGCAGTGTAGTGGTACCCTCTGCTGTCGCCAATATTCGCAATCACAAATTCTTGATCGACCAATGCTGTTGCAACAAGCGTAGTCCCCATTCCTTCCAAATCAGAAAATTGACGTGATTTTTCTAAAATGCGTTTGTTTTCGCGACTAATTCTGGTCAACATCCATTGTGTGACTTGTTCAGCATTCTGAACAGTCGATTCCTCCCATGAATGTCCTAATTGAGATACGGCCATTTCACTTGCAACATCTCCGCCTCGATGCCCACCCATTCCATCACAAAGAATCGCTAGCATAATATTGTTTTTATTGATAAAGTAACCAGCAAAATCTTGATTATTCTTTCTCTTTTTACCAGTATCACTGCGAAATACAACTTCCATTGTTCCACCTCATACCTTTCACTAATTTGTTTCTTATTAAAATTTCGATTGGTTATTCACTCTCTGTATCATTTCACTACGGCTTGAATAAACAAGCCGTAGTGAAATGATACAGAAATAGACATACTCAACAATTACTTAAAAAACAAATCAAACGGGAAAAGAACTTCCCGTTTATTTGTTTTAACTTTTGAATCGCTTATTTCTGTACTTTTCTTAGACAGCTGATAAAAAAGCCATCTGTTCCAAAATCATGCGGATAAAGTTGAAGAGATCCATTTTTTATACATCTAGTTAGCGAGTCTTCAACTTTGACAGAAACTTGTTCAAAGTCAGTGTGTAACGATAAAAACTTGTCAACTGTATCTTTATTTTCCTCATTTGCTATTGTACACGTACTGTAAACTAAAAGTCCACCTACTTTTAGTTTTGGAGCGACTTGTTCTAAAATACCCAACTGAACTTTTTGCAAATTTAATAAGTCTTTTTCTTTTTTAGTATACTTAATATCTGGTTTACGTCTCATTAATCCTAGACCAGAACAAGGCGCATCAACTAATATGCGATCAAACTGTTCATCAGAAAACTCTTGGTCTACATTTCTAGCATCCAGTTTCATTGCTGTAACAACATCTTCAACATGCATTCTTTTGGCGTTTTCAGTAATCAAAGCTACTTTATGCTCATGCAGATCAAGTGCCGTTACTTTTCCGCCTTCTTCAGCAGATAAATATGAAGCAATATGAGTTGTTTTTCCACCTGGCGCAGCACAAGCATCTAAAACTTGATGATGTGGTTCTAGTTGTAAAGCAGGCGCAACTAGTTGAGAAGATTCATCTTGAATCGTTAATTGACCTGATTGAAATAAAGGAGAGGAAGCAAAATGTCCACCATCACTGACGATACCAACTGGTGAAATAGCACTTTTACGAACGTCAAATCCTTCTTCTTCCATAGCTTCTAAAGCTTCTTCCACTGTCAAAAACTTCTCATTTACTCGAGCGCTTGAATGGCTCGGACGAAGCAGAGATTCACCCATTTTTTTAGTTTCTTCTAAGCCAATGTCCTCAGTGAATTTTTCGACTAGCCATTTTGGCATGCTCAATTCAATGCTTAAACGTTCCATAGGATCCTTAATTGTTTCAATGCTAGAGAAACCTTTACGATCAGCGTTTCTTAAAACGCCGTTAATAAATTTACTGATTCCGATATGCCCTTTTTTCTTAGCTACTTCAACTGCTTCAAATAAAATCGCATGTACCGGTATTTTATCTAAATAAATCATTTGATAAATTGACAATCTTAATAGATTGCGAACCCAGATATCAATTTTTTTATCTTCAGCTAGAAATGAAGATAAATAAAAATCTAAAGTTAATTTCCGTTGCAAAACGCCATATACCAATTCGGTTAATAAGCGAGCATCAGCTGCACTCAACTTATTTTTTTGAATCGCCTCGTTAATAAGCAAATTAGAATATGAACCCGTTTTATCAGTCCGTTCTAAAATTGACATAGCTAAATAACGACTTGTTTTTTTGACATTTCTTTTTTGTGGCTCTTGATTAGTTTCCATATACCCCTACCATTTCTCCAACTTTTAGTTGGTTTCCTACTCCACTTAAGAAAGCCATAACAGTCATTTTACTTTTCCCAGCTGGTTGGACTTCGTTGATTTTTAAAACGGTTTGATTTCCACATGCCAAATAGATTGCCTCTTTTTCGATTCGTATAATCGTTCCAGGAGCAGCCGTTGTTACTTCTTCAGTAGGCGTTACATCCCATAATTTTAGTCTATTTCCTTCTAACTCCGTATACGCTACCGGCCAAGGACGCATGCCGCGAACTTGAAAATCTACTTCAGTTGCTGTTTTATTCCAATCTATCATCTCTTCTTCACGCTTAATATTGGGTGAAAAAGTAACTTTTGCTTCATCTTGTTTTACCGGTGTAATGTCTCCTGCTAATAATTTAGGCAAAGTATCCATTAATAATTCTTTACCTAACAGACTTAATCGATCAAATAATGTCCCAACATCATCATCTCTGGTAATTTCTAATGATTTTTGTGAAAGAATATCTCCTGCATCCATTTTTTTCTCCATATACATAATAGAAACGCCGGTCTCTTTTTCTCCTTGCATAAGAGCATAGTGAACAGGAGCTCCACCGCGATATTTAGGCAGTAATGAAGCATGCACATTAATCGCTCCGTATTTAGGAACTGATAATAATTTTTGCGGTAAAAATTGCCCAAATGCTGCAGTAACGATTAAATCTGGCTCTAGTGCAATTAGTGCATCCATTTCGGGTGAACCTGAAATTTTTTCTGGTTGAAAAATAGGCAATCCATGCTTAACTGCTGCAGCTTTGACTGGTGAAGCAGTTAATACTTTTTTTCTACCCACAGGTCTATCCGGTTGGGATACAACAGCAATCACTTCATATTCTGAATCAATTAATGCTTCAAGTATTGGGACTGAAAAAGCAGGAGTCCCCATAAATATGATTTTTATCATTCTAAATTCGCCTCCATATAACTTTCTAAATCTTCTGGGTTAATCTTTTGAATGATTTTATCAGTAAATAACTTTCCATCCAAGTGCTCCAACTCATGCTGAAAAGCACGTGAGAGGTAGTCATCTGCTTCGACTTCAAACTCATCCCCATTGCGATCGTAGTACCTTAAAACAATTGTATCTGCTCTTTTTATCGTCCCAAATACTTCTGGAAAACTTAAACAGCCTTCAACGTCAATTGTTTCCCCAGTAGCATGTACGATTCGCGGATTAATCATCTCATACAAGCCTGATTCTTCATCAATTTCTACGATAGCTAGTCTAAGATTGCTATTTACTTGTGGAGCAGCAATCCCAATTCCATCATTTGCAACCATTGTTTCATACATATCTTCCAATAGTTGAACAATTTCATCTGTAATTTCTGTTACTTCTTTTGTAGGTGTAATCAGCATTGGATCAGGGTATTTTAGAATCGGTAAAACGGACATAATTAGCCTTCTTTCTTTTCGTTTCTTTAGCTGAATCGAGTGTATCTGTTAGATAAAATTCATTGGTTCAGAGTCAATAGCAATCTGTAACCCTTTAGCCATTTCTCGTTGTGATTCCATTAAAATACTTTGCAGAATCGCTTTTAAATGCGGTTCACTCTTATATTTAATAATTGTTTGATAATAATACCGGTTATTCATGCGGGCAACAGCTTTTGGTGTTGGACCCAACAAGATGGTTTCTGGTTGTAATTGCGGTTTAATAAATTGAACGATTTGTTGCATTTTCTTCGCTGCTTCAAGTTCTTTCTCATGACTGGTCGTAATCAAAATCGTATAGAAATAAGGCGGATAGTTTCCACGGTGCCTTAATGACATCTCTTTTTTATAAAATGTATCGTAGTCGTGATCTTTTGCTAACTGAATTGCATAGTGTTCAGGATTAAAGGTTTGGACGATTACTTCACCGGTTAGCTCTGCTCTTCCAGCACGTCCACTCACTTGTGTTAATAACTGAAACGTTCGCTCACTGGCTCTAAAGTCTGGGAGACCTAAACCTGTGTCTGCATTTAAAACGCCAACAAGTGTGATATTAGGAAAGTCTAACCCTTTTGCAATCATTTGTGTGCCTAGTAAAATGTCTGCCTCACCTTTACCAAAAGAAGCTAATAATTTCTCATGTGCTCCTTTTTTCCGTGTTGTGTCGACATCCATACGGATTACTTTTGCTTCAGGCAAAACGTCTTTTAGTTCTTCTTCAATTTTTTGTGTTCCCGTACCATAATACCGAATCTTGTTGCTTTTACAACTTGGACAAGTATGCGGAATCTTTTCCTCATGACCACAATAATGGCATTTCATTGTCTTTGTATCCATATGCAACGTCAACGAAATATCACAATTTGGACAAGGTAAAACAAATCCACAATCCCGACACATGACAAAAGAAGAATAACCGCGTCGATTCAATAGCAAAACAATCTGCTCTTTTTTTGCTATTCGATCTCGAATTTTTTCTTGTAAAAGCATGGAAAAACTGCTGCGATTTGCTTGTTTAGCTTCCTCTCTCATGTCTACAATTTCAACATCAGGCAATTCTTTTTTATTCACTCGAGTTGGCAATTCCAATAATGTATAAACTTTTTTTTGAGCTCTAGCCCTTGATTCTAATGAAGGCGTCGCACTCCCTAAAATAACCGGACAATTGTGGTAATTTGCTCTCCAAACTGCTACATCTCTAGCATGATATCTGGGGTTCTCATCTTGCTTATAAGTCGCTTCATGCTCTTCATCGATAATGATGACTCCGATGTTTTTAACCGGGGCAAAAATAGAGGAACGAGCTCCTACGACTACACGTGCTTCGCCTCGTTCAATCTTACGCCATTCGTCATATTTTTCGCCAACAGATAAACCACTGTGTAGCACCGCTACTTCTTCTCCAAATCGGCCTTTAAAATGATTGACCATTTGAGGCGTTAAAGCTATTTCAGGCACAAGCATCAATGCACTCTTATTATTTTGAAGTGTTTGGGCAATAGTTTGTAAATAAATTTCGGTTTTGCCGCTACCCGTTACCCCTTTTAACAAAAATACTTCTGGTCGTTCCTCAGAAACAGCTTTTAATATAGGCTGAATTGCTTTTTCTTGTCCTTCATTCAGTTGGAAAGATACCGTCTGTTTAAACGAATGATCTTTAAAAGGGTCACGGTAAACTTCGACTTCTTTAATTGTCAACCAGCCTTTTTTCTCCCCTGCTCGAATATCCGTTGTAGTAAGAGTTGTTGCAGTAGTAATATCACTCACATTGATTGTTTGATCATTTAGCGACTGTAGAACATCTAAAAGCAATCGTTTTTTTGGACCACGTTTGCCTAAAGCAATTTTCTCATCCTCTAATTGTTCAAAAGACAAACTAGCTTGAATCGTTCGTTTCTTCTTTGTCTTTGCTTGGTTTTTGACTTCATAGATTACTTCAACAGCTTCTTTTTTCTTCAACTCAATCAGCTGTGGTAAAATGGCTCTTTCTTCTGCTTCATCCCAACTGATTTCATTTTTCCCTTTAAACAACTCAAAAAATAACTCTTCTGGAATTTCGTCAATCAATCGGATTCTTTTTTCATATTTCGCTTTCAATATTGCTGGCAACATTGTTTGGTAACACGTTATCTGAAAAGCATAGGTTTTGCTAGCCATCGCTTTTCCTAACAGCAGCATTTCTTCGTCAAGAACCGCTGTTAGATCCATCAACCCAACAATTGGTTTTAACTCGCCTTCATAATCTGTTGAGTGAGTAATTTCTACAACAAAACCTTGGACTTGTCTCGTCCCCTTACCAAAGGGAACAGCAACACGCATTCCTCGAACAATGTCTTGTTCGAATTCTTCTGGAATACGGTAGTCATAAGGTTTGTTCGTCTGCATTGTTGGAACATCCACAATTACTTTAGCAATTGAAACCACTCATTCTCACACCTTTATTTTTTCATTTTAGTAAGAGCAACAGCTAAAATTTCCTCAGCTATCATCTGTTTACTTTTCACTGTTAATTCGATAGGTTTTTCATCTACCATAAAAATAGTGACTTCATTTGTATCTTTGTTGAATCCTGCATGTGCTTTAGATACGTCATTTGCCACAATCATATCGGCATTTTTCTTAATCAATTTTCCTCTAGCGTATTCCTCAACATTCGTTGTTTCTGCAGCAAATCCTATTAAAAATTGTTCTTTCTTTTGGCTACCAAGTGTAGCTAGTATATCCGTATTTTTTATTAAAGCAAGTGTCATTTCTTGCTCATTTTTCTTGATTTTATTCGTTTCGACTTTTTTTGGACGATAGTCAGATACTGCAGCTGCCATAATAATAATGGAGGCTTTATCAAATTCTTTATTAATAGCCTGGTGCATTTGTTCTGCCGTTTCAACTTGGATTAACGTTACGCCATATGGTTTTTGTAATACTTTAGACGTCGAAATCAAACAAACATCAGCTCCTAGATTACGTGCAGCAATTGCTAAACTATAACCCATTTTCCCTGATGAATCATTTGTAATGAAGCGAACAGGATCAATTCGTTCTTTTGTTCCTCCAGCAGTTATAACGACTTTTTTATTTTTTAATGGCAAATCCATTTCTTTATTTAATAAAAATGCTTGAACCGTTTCAATAATTTTTTCTGGTTCAGGAAAACGGCCTTTGCCTTCATAACCTTCAGCTAAGAAACCTGTATCAGTTTCCATAATAAAATGCCCGTCAGCTTCTAGTAGTTGCATATTTCTAACTGTTGCCGCATTTTCAAGCATATGTTGATTCATAGCGGGAACAATAAAAATAGGTGCTGTCGTAGCCAATAATGCTGTAGTCACGAAATTATCCGCAATACCTTGTGCAATTTTAGCAATTGTATTGGCCGTTGCTGGCGCTACAATTGCTAAATCAGACCAATCAGCTAAGTGGATATGACTGACTTTATCTCCCTCACGTTCATCAAAAGTATCTGTATACACATGGTGCTTACTTAATATTTGAAAGGTCAACGGTGTAACAAATTCAGTTGCAGACATTGTCATTGCTACTTTCACAGTAGCTCCTGCTTTTATTAAGCGTCTTACCAAATCAGAGACTTTATAAACTGCAATCCCTCCGGTAACATACACTGCTACTTTCTTTCCTTTTAACAACTGATAACCCCCCTGATAGAGCCTTGAAATTAGTGATGTTTCTCTTCTTTATTTTACTAGAAATAGAACCATTTGTCTTAACTATCCTATAATTCTTAGCATTAACCCATTCTGATTGCATTTATTTTCAAGACAAAAGTGCTTCAAAGTAAGAAAAACATTACTTTGAAGCACTTTAAGTTAGATATCTTATTCTTCTGGTCCAACAGTTATTGGATCAATAACTAAATCACCATTATTAATTTCTTCTAAAGCACGTCCAACATTTTTGTGTGAACGGTATTTTTCTAACATTGGCATTGAACCTTCATCAAGTTCATGTGCTCGTTTGCTTGCTAATGTAACCAATGAATACTTAGATTCAATTTTTTCTAATAAGCTATCAATAGATGGTTCTAACATCATGATTTTTACAACTCCTCGATCATTTTTTTATAACGCTGTATGACGCGTGAAACTTTTAAGTGTTCACTTTCAATGATTTGCTTGATTTTTCTTACAGCATTTTCAACTTTATCATTTTCAACCGCATAATCATAATAACGCATTAAATCAATTTCTTCAATTGCTTTTGTCATACGTTGTTCAATTATAGCCATTTCGTCTGTCCCACGACCAACGATGCGCGATTTTAATTCTTTTAAATCTGGTGGTGTTAAAAAGATAAATATTCCTTCAGGCATTTTTTCACGAACTTGAAGGGCTCCTTGAACTTCTATTTCTAAAAACACGTCTTTACCGCTTTGTAACGTTTTTTCAACGTATTCAAGTGGAGTCCCGTAGTAGTTTCCTACATATTCAGCATATTCCAACAATCCTCCACTTTCAATTAAAGCTTCAAATTCTTTTTTTGTTCTGAAAAAGTAATCTACTTCATCTATTTCCCCTACTCTTTGCTTGCGAGTTGTCATTGAAATTGAATAATCAAAATCGTTGTCGTCGCTTTCAAATATTGCCTGTCTTACTGTCCCTTTTCCTACGCCAGATGGTCCAGAAAGAACAATTAAAAGTCCACGTTCAGTCATGTCAAAATCCTTCCTATCCTTAAAATGTTCGAAATATTTCTTACCCATTATCCAGATTCAACAAATTCCATTTTGTTTAAGTATTTAAAAATTGTTTAAGAACATCCATTTCCTCATTTGTGAACGTGATACCTTTTCCCATTTTTTCATGGTCAGGACTCCATTCACGAATGTCAAACTTAGGAGGATTTTCATTCCAACGCACTAAATTTAATTCTTTGCGCCATCCTTTAGTGTTTTCAGAAAGAACTGCTAATTCTTCCAAAATCTCAAATGAAATTTTTTGATTCATTATAAACACCTCAACAATCTATATCTACTTCTCATTTTTATCTGTTAAAGATAACTTATTCTCCAGTTTAGCATAAAATCCCATTTTCTTATAGCTTTTTATTTTTTTAGGTACTAATTCTATTTTTTAATTCCCCATTTACTAAGCCATACCAATCACGTTTCCCCAAAAAAATAAACATCAATTCAAGGATAAAACCCCTGATTTGATGTTTATTTTCACTTTTTTAACCCATGTCTTTAACTTTCATCAATCGAGTAATCGCAGCTCGTTCACTTTCATCTAATTTCATTTGAATGAAATAGATGGTTTCTTCATAACGAGGAATCGTCATGTATTCTAGAGCATTTACTCGACGACGAGTTTTTTCAATCTCATCAGCCATTAATTGACATGTCTTTTCTATTTCAGACAATTCCAATAGTTGTTTGAGCACATCTGCCATTTGCTCAATAGATGTATCTAATTCACTATTAGAATTAAGGTAACCATAGACCAATTCTTCAGAGTCTTCATTATCATCGTACTTGAAATTCATTACAGGCACTTTTACACTCATAATATTTTTTTCATACAAATCAAGACTAACACTCCGAGGTGGGATAGCTACTAACTCTTCAATAAATTTTTCGTTCAAGAGTGCTTTAGCCATTACAAAAGATTGCATCGCTTTGGTCAACTTCGTTTCAACTTCTGCACGTAACTCATTATTTCTTCGAATCAATAAAATAAATTGTCTCATTAATTCATCTTGTTTATCTTTTAATAATTTGTGTCCGCGATTTGCTGTACTTAGTTTTGCTTTTAATGTCGCTAATTCCATTCTTGTGGGATTTACATTTAACTTTACCATTTAGACTTACTCCCCTTTCGGCAGGTATTCGTCTAACATATCGTCTTTAATACGTTTCAATTCAGTCCGTGGCAGAATAGATAACAATTCCCATCCTAAGTCCAATGTTTCCTCAATTGTACGATTTGTGTAATTCCCTTGATTCACATACTCTTTTTCAAAACGATTCGCAAATTCTGCAAACATTTTATCTTCTGCTGATAATGCAGAATCTCCTAAAACAACCGCAAGCTCTTTCGCTTGTTTTCCTTGAGCGTAAGCAGCGAATAATTGGTTCATCGTTGCTGCATGGTCTTTTCTAGTCTTACCTTCACCTGTTCCTTTATCTTTCAAACGAGAAAGAGAAGGCAGTACATCAATTGGTGGTTGAACACCACTATTGTATAGTTCACGAGACAAAATCAATTGTCCTTCAGTGATGTATCCTGTTAAATCTGGAATCGGATGAGTTTTATCATCTTCCGGCATTGTTAAAATAGGAATTTGAGTTACTGATCCTTTTCCTCCTACAAGGCGACCCGCACGTTCATATAAGGTAGCCAAGTTAGTATAAAGATATCCAGGGTAACCACGACGACCAGGAACTTCACGACGTGCTGCTGAAATTTCACGTAAAGCTTCACAGTAGTTTGTCATATCAGTCATAATAACTAGTACATGCATATCTTTTTCATAAGCTAAATATTCTGCTGCAGTCAATGCCATTTTAGGCGTTGCGATCCGTTCAATAGCTGGATCATCCGCTAAATTGATAAACATAACTGAACGGTCGATTGCGCCAGTTTTACGGAAGTCTTCCATAAAGAACTCGGCTTCTTCAAAAGTGATTCCAATAGCTGCAAAGACAACGGCAAATTTTTCATCTGAATTTTTTACAGTCGCTTGACGAGCAATTTGAGCGGCTAATTCTTTGTGTGGCAGACCAGAACCTGAAAATACAGGCAATTTTTGTCCACGAACTAATGTATTCAAATGGTCAATAGAAGAAATACCTGTTTGAATAAATTCATCTGGATAGTCACGAGCCATTGGATTGATTGCTTCACCATTGATATCTAAGGTTTTTTCAGGAATTAATTCTGGGCCATTATCATTTACACGTCCCATTCCATCAAATACACGCCCAACCATATCTTCAGAAACATCTAAAGATAACGGTCTTCCTAAAAAGCGGACTTTTGTATCTTTCAAGTTGATTCCGCTTGATCCTTCAAAAATCTGAACCATAGCTTTATCGCCATCAATTTCAAGTACTTGTCCACGTCTTTTTTCGCCATTTTGCATTTGTATTTCAACTAACTCATCAAATTTGACACCTTCTACGCCTTCAACAGCCATCAAAGGTCCTACAACTTCATTTATTGTGCGATATTCTTTAAGCATCTATTCCATACCTCCTTTTGAAACAACTTCATGTATAGCCTCTTTAATGTCATTTCTTAACACTTCAAATTTACTGATTTGTTCTTCAGGGAAGTATTTAGATTTAGCGATTTGTTCGCGAACAGCTGATGTACCTTTCATAATTTCAGCAAAGTAAGCACCAAGTTCCATACCTGCTCTTGCTTCATCTTCAAAGTTCAAAATGGTCGCTAACATTTCGTATTGTTTTTCTCTTGAAGTATACGTATCAACATCATCAAAAGCATTTTGTTGCAAGAAGTCTTCACGAATCATTTTAGCTGTTTCTAATTTCAAACGGTCTTTTTCAGATAAAGAATCCACTCCGACTAGACGTACAATTTCATCTAATTCAGACTCATCTTGTAAAAGTGCTTTTGTTCTTGTAACCATAGCAGACCAATCTTTATCAAGAGCTTTTCCTATATAAGCATTTAATTCATTTGAGTAAAGAGAATAAGAAGTCAACCAATCAATTGAAGGGAAATGACGTCTTTGAGCCAATAAATTATCTAAGCTCCAAAAAACTTTTACAACACGTAATGTATTTTGAGTTACCGGTTCAGATGTATCTCCTCCTGGAGGGGATACAGCACCAATAGCTGTTATACTGCCTTCTCTGCCTTCAGAACCTAATGTGATTACTTTACCCGCACGTTCGTAGTATTCTGCAATACGGCTACCTAAATAAGCGGGATACCCTTCGTCTCCTGGCATCTCTTCTAAACGTCCAGACATTTCGCGTAATGCTTCTGCCCAACGAGAAGTAGAATCCGCCATGATAGCTACACTGTAACCCATGTCACGGAAGTATTCTGCAATAGTGATTCCGGTGTATATTGAAGCTTCACGAGCCGCAACTGGCATATTAGAAGTATTGGCAATCAAAATTGTTCTTTCCATGATTGATTCTCCTGTATTAGGGTCGATCAATTCTGGAAACTCATTGATTACGTCTGTCATTTCGTTTCCACGTTCACCACAACCAACATAAACAACTAAATCAACATCCGCCCATTTTGCAATTTGATGCTGAACAACCGTTTTACCCGCTCCAAATGGACCTGGTACAGCTGCTGATCCGCCTTTAGCTACTGGGAATAACGTGTCAATAACACGTTGCCCAGTTACCATTGGTTCAACTGGATTTAATTTTTTAGCCGTTGGACGACCATGACGAACAGGCCATTTTTGCATCATCGTAAACTCTTTTACACCATCTGTAGTTTCAATACTATAAATTGTTTCATTAATATCAAATTGACCTTGTTCAATAGTTTTTATTGTTCCTTCAATACCATGTGGAACCATGATTTTATGAGAAATTACTTTAGTTTCGGGAACTGAACCTACGATATCTCCTGTAGATACTTTTTGTCCAATTTCAACAGTTGGTGTAAATTCCCATTTTTTTGTTCGATCTAAGGCTTCAATACTTACTCCGCGAACTAAAAAGTTACTTTCTGTTTTTTCCATAAATTTATCTAGAGGTCGTTGAATTCCATCAAACATTTGTGCAATCATCCCAGGAGCCAATTCAACCGATAACGCGTCTCCTGTCGTTTCAACTGGTTCTCCAGGTCCAATCATAGATGTTTCTTCATAAACTTGAATAGAGGCTACATTTCCGCGCATTTCAATGATTTCGCCTATTAGACCTAATTTGCCGACTTTACAAATATCTTGGATATTTGCTTCTTCCATTCCTTCAGCTGTAACTAAAGGACCGGAAACACTAACAATTCTTCCTATTTTCAAACTCGTAACCCCCTATAAAATATTTTGACCGACAGCTTTTTCAACATTTTCTTGAATCCGATTTTTACCAATATCTAATGATCCTAAATGATTCGGAATCAATATAATAGCAGGCGAAATCTCTTCGTCGTATCGTTTTATGGTATCTGGAATCAACTTACCTAATGGTTCAGTCAAGTAAATAATGCCATAATTTTCTGTTGCTAATCGATTGATCGTTGTTCTAGCTTCTTTTGCTTCAGATGCGAAGAAAACATCAAAGCCTAACATTTTAAATGGTAAGATAGAATCTTTATCTCCTACTACACCAATTTTATGAGCCATAGTTCATTCGCATCCTTTCTCTAATAGCTTCAATGGGAAGATTATTTTCTTTACCAACTAAAATTAGTCTTAAATTCTTCACTTCATTCTCTTTAGCATAGAGATAAGCAATCGTTGGTAAGGGACCAAAAACTTCAAGTTTAGCATCTTTTATGCGATTAATAAAAGCATTATCCGTTTCTAAATCTATTTTTTCTGGAGATAATTCTTTTGTTTCATCATTAATTGATGCTAATATAATGTTTTTATATTTAGATTCCGCAAGTTTTTTGCCTGCATTAACTAAATTATCCGCTCCTATTTGTACTAGTTGATCCTTAGGTATAGTCCCAGAGCTGGATAGAACAGTTGTTAAAAAATTACGTGTTCTTTTTTGTCGAATCGCTCTTGTTAAAGTAGAGAGATTATTCAAATCAATATAAAAAGTCACTAGATCTAAAATCTTAGCATCATCCAGACTTTCTGCCAGGTGCCTTAAATGAGTAAAATAACGGCGATCTAGAATAATATCAACGGCTTGGCTATCTTTATATTCCTCATAAGCATCAGTTGCTTCTTGGATACTGATTAAATAATCGTTATCTAAATCGCTTGAACTCTTTGTTTCGACTGCTTGTCTTAATACTGAAGTAGGTACGCTGCCTATATCTATAAGCAATGTATCGAAATCTTTTTTAGTAACCATTTCTTTTAACAAAACTTTTAAATTATGATAAGAGTAACGCAATGAAAATAACTCAATTAACTTAGGATTAGGAGAAATTTTAAATAAATCAGTATAGACAGACTGCAATTCATTCATCAACAGCGTATCATAATTTTTAGTCTCCTTTAACTCTTCAACATCATTTCGATAAGGAGTATCTTTTAAAACATTCACTGCTTCTTCAAAATTGCTTGCTTGTAACATCCGTTCATATTGATCATTTCTAAGGAGACTACTTTCATATACGCGAATGCGTGTATTTGCGCCAACAAAGTCTGTTGATTTCATTTTTTCCTCTCCTTTTTAATCAAATAATTGTTTTGAAACTGATGAAACAAGTTGTCCCTTAATATCTTTAACCAATTCATCAAAAAGATAGTTGTATTCTATTCCGGTCTTTTTAAGGATAAATCCATTCTTTTTAGAAATAGTTTCAGTAGACAATTGAATATTGACCTCTTCTTTAGCTACTTTATTAATCCAGTCGTCTGATACTTTATCGATAGAATATTGGCCTAGTATCAATTCAATAGATTCACTATCTTTATGCTGTTTTAGAACAGACAATAAAAACTGTTGGAACTCCGTATCAGTCCATTGATTCATTTGTTCTTCAGCTTTATTAAAAACAAGCTTTAACATTTTTTGCTTTTCAGAAAGCAATTCATTTCGCTTATTGATTTGCAACGTATGCTTGTCTTGTTCAAACTTCCTTGCCAACCGTGAATCAATTAAACTGATTTGTTTCGCTTTTTCTTCAGCTAGACTCCGAGCTGACTCTTCAAGCAACTGAGCTTTTTCAGCTTCGGCTTCTTTGATTTTTACTTGTACTTCAGCTTTTTTATTTTCAATCAAACGTTCTGTCAATAGTTTTAAATCTGACATTTCCACGCCTCCATTCTTTCTATTTTCACTATAAATGGAATCATTATGATTAAGCGTTAAATATCATTAAGAATGAAATAACAAAACCTAAAATAGCGTACGTTTCTACCATGGCTGCATACACAATCCCTTTAGTTGCATGTTCTGGTCTTTTAGCTAAGATTTGGATACCTGCAGCTGCAACACGTCCTTGTGCCACACCAGAAGTTAAACCAGTAAATGCAATAGGTAAAGAAGCCATAAACATGTACATACCTTCAGCTAAACTTGTATCTGCTCCAGTATTTAAGAAAATTAAAAATGCAATAACAAAACCGTATAAGCCTTGAGTTCCTGGTAATAACATTAAAATTAAGGATTGTCCAAATTTTTCAGGTTGTTCTGTCGTCAATGCTGCTGCTGCTTCCCCTGCAATTCCGACACCTTTAGCAGAACCAGTTCCAGCAAAGAATGTAGCAAAAGCTATACCTAAAGCTGCAAATACTAATCCACCATTTTCAATTAAATAACTTGTAAAAGTTTCCATTATAAAATTCCTCCATTTAAATTCGTTTTTTTATTTGTTGGTTCTATTTTTTAAATAAATATGTTTTTCGAAGGTTTTAAAAGGATCTAATGATCGTCCTCCACCTTCATAAAATTTACCGAAAAACTCAACATACTGAAGTCTTATTGTATGAATATAAGCACTTAAGTAGGTTAAGAAAATGTTTAATGAGTGTAAGACGATAAACAATAATGCACCTATCGTAAATTTCATTACTGGTGGGAAAATGTCTACAATAGAATTAAAAGCTACCGCAATACTTCCACCTGAAACGCCTAATGCCATTAAACGAGTATAGCTGACTAAATCTCCAACATAATTGGTTGCTCCATAAATATTATAAAGCCCTAGTCCAAAACCCATTGCTTTATTGTCAGATGCCAACATAGTTACCAATACAATTCCAATAACATTGGCAATGATTACAACTAAAGAAATCATTTGTACAAGGTCATTATTCCAAATGACCATATTGATTACTAAAAGACCAATACCTAATAAGATAAGAGCCCATGCTGTTCCATCAATATAACTAGATGATCTTTGTTGTTTACGCCATTTTAGTCCACCATTTAAAAGCAATCCATATACTAACTGGATAAAACCAAATACTACAGATAAAATCAAAATGGTTATGACATCATTCGTAATCGACAATAGTTGGAATGGCAGGTCATATCCAAAGAAACTTCCATAAATAACTCCCCAAGCAATTACTGAATAAGACAAATAGTGAAAGAGTTGGACAAAGTTCTTCATACCCTTATCAAACTTGAACACTTTAGATCCAATTAGAGTTGCCAACCAAAGTAATACTCCATACCCTAAATCTGCACTCATCATTCCAAAAAAGACAAAGTAAAATGGCATCATAAATGGAGTAGGATCGACATCATCATATTTAGGCATACTATACATTTCTGTAATACTTTCAAACGGTTTAACTAATTTACTATTTTTCAATACTACAGGTACTTTAGCATAGTTCTTAAATTTTATTTCATCCGCAAGAACGACATAACCATCTTTTCCAACATGTTCATCTAAAAGGCTGTTTAATTCCGGAATTCGTTCCTCTTCTAGCCAACCATTCAAAATAAATAAATCACTACCATTTAGTAATAAAGTTTTCCCTATTTCTCTTTCAACTAAATTGTAGTAATATTCTTCACCAAGTTGGAGATCTATGACTTTTTCTTTAAATGTTTTTATTGTGTCTTTTAATTTAGCTTCTTCTTTACGTAAATCACTAACTTCTTTAAGAACTACTTTCAATTCATCTAGAGGAGTCTGTTTATAAGGATAAAACAATTTAGATAATTGGAAACGTTCAAAAACTTCTTCCATTAAAGAGTTTAATTTTTTTGGTACTAATACTAGATAGGAAGCTTCGTCTTTATAATGAAATATTTTTTCTAAATAACTATTTTCTATTGCTTCAACTTCTTTTTCAAAGTTCTCTACGTTACCAGAAGATATACTTCCAACCGTTCCAGACATTAATTGAAAGGTTTTTAAATCATTAGGATTAAAAGTCATATTTTGCCATTTCCGAAGAAATTCTTCTTTTTCTCCAAGATTTTTTTTCTTCTGATCTAATTCAACCAGTCTTTTTTCTATTTTTCCTAACTCAATGATAGTATGATTAAGATCTGAATGACAGACATGACTTTCAAGTTCTTCGAGAGTGTACTCTTCACGACCTTTTTTCAACTTAGCAATCATACCTGGTTGAGAAATATGTTGATTTAAGAAATTTAGAGTTGCCTGAATTTCTTTTAACTTTTCTTCATACTCAACACGTTTTTGAGGCGCTGTATCGGTTGAATAGTAATCAAGAAATTCAGATTCTTCTAATGTAGATAATTCAACCATTTCAAGCTTTTGTAATTCTTGTACAGCTTTTAATAAAGAATCCTTATTTTCTTGCTCCGCTAAAAGTGTCATTTGTTTCATCTTAGCTATTGCCATAGTGAGTGCTTACCTCCTTTACAATATGATCAACAACACTGTTTTGTCTATTCTCAACAGATCGAAGTATTGCTTCGACCTCAAGAGACTGTTCTTGATCAACAGCTTGTTTTTCTATTGCTAAACGATCACGAAACAGTCCTTGTTGATCTGCTTCATACGCGTCTAATTCCTGTTGCATATTTTGACTACTTTTTTTAATTTCTTCATTAATGGATTGACTAATTTCTTGAATCTTTTTTTCTCCATTAACTTCTATTTTCTGGGCTCTTTCTTCCGCTTCTTTAACGTATTCAATTGCTTCTATACTCATTCATACACCTCCTTAAAATGCAAAAAAAGGCATCACTAAGAACTATTCTTCTCACCCCTTGAAGAATTTATCCTTGAAAGCAAATGCCCAACCATTGTTTTTTATTCAACTAAGCCTAACTTAACATAGCACTCTCTACTTGTCAAATTATAAACACCTTGACATCAACGTATAAAGCGTTTTTTCACCAACTATCTTTATACGTTTAATCTTATTTTTAGATAAAAAAGGTCCATAAATACTTAGATAAATAAAAAAAGCAAATAATCTACTTTCATTAGTATATCGACATTTTTTCTTGTTTATTAAGACATTATTAAATTTTAAATACTCCTTATTTTCTTACTTCACCAAAAGAAAATAAGGCAATAGATCCGAATCCAGTATGTGATGCAATAGTTGGACCATACGGATATACTTGTATATCTTTCACTTTGATTTTCGAGTTAATTTCTTCCTTGATCCATTCAGCTTCTTCTGGAACTCCTACATGACCAATAAAAATGGTTTGATTTTCAGGATTGATTATTCCCTCAACTGTTTTATTAATTAAATAAAGCAACGATTTTTTTCTGCCTCTTACTTTAGCAAAAGGTACTAAGCCACCCTTTTCATTCATAACTATAATTGGTTTAACATTTAAAACACTCCCTAGTGTAGCTGAAACTGAATTTACTCTCCCAGTTCGTTCAAGATGTTTGATATCGTCAACGGTTACCCATGAATGAAGTTTCATTTTGTATTCTTCTAGCCAACTAACGACCTCAGCTAAAGATTGTCCTTCTTTTTTTCTATTTACAGCTTCGTAGACTAATAACCCTTCGCCTAAACAAGCTGCTTTAGTATCGATTATCGTTATATCTACGTTATCATATTCTTCTTCTAACATTTTGACAGCTGTTACCGCATTATTATATGAACCACTTAGTGCAGAAGATAGTCCTAAAAATAGAACCGGTTGCCCTTTTTCGACATACTTCTTAAAAGTTTCCATAAATGTTCCAATATTAACTTGGGAGCTAGTAGCCATTGAACCATTTTTTAATTGCTCAAAAAAAGCATCTCTATCGAATGTTCCTCCCATATCATCTACTAAATCTTTCCCATCAATATTAATGATTAAACTAATAATTTCAATATCATTTTCTTTTATAAAATCTAATGGCAAATCACAACATGAATCTGCGATAATCTTATAATCCATTGCTAAAACCCCTTTTTTCATAAATCTATAGATTCTTCTTTTTCATTATGCCATTTTTTCAAGAAAATAGAAACTTTTAAAAAATAATTAAACAACTTGCTTTGTTGAACGTTTGTTCGTATAATATAATTATCAAACAAACGTTCGGAGGAATAAAGATGAAAAAAAATACTTTAGAAGAGCAAGTTCATCCATTTACCTTTCTTCAAAAAAAGTTTTTCTTATTTAATACAACTAATGAACTAGCTCTTTTACCCCAAATGCCCGAAGAGCAACTTACTTATTTCTTAAATCAAGCCTTTACTAAAAAAAGAAAAATTATTTTACAATTAAATCAATTAAATTATGATTCTGATTTTACTGAGGTTACAGGTTATATCCGATCTACGTCTTCTAAAAGACCTCAAATCATTTTAGAAAACCCACTAAATCGTATGACTTATCTGGTTCTTCCTAGTGATATAAGACATATTCGTTTACCTTAATTTTCCCACCTTCTCATACCTAAATCCATTGGTCAATAAAAAAACTCTCCTTTGCAGTGAAAGGAGAGTTTTCAAGTATTTTATTTTTTATCGCACGGTCGCCTAGTTATTTAATAGCATTAAGAAAATATTTTTTTATTTTTTGTTGGATCCAATTTTTTCTCAATCCATCCTAAGAATAGATCACTAATCACTGCCATAAGTGCCGTTGGGATAGCACCTGCAAGAATAATAGCCCCACCACCGGTCACATTGACTCCTCTAGTAATGATATCACCTAAACCACCAGCTCCAATAAAAGTTCCAATTGCTGTTACTCCAATACCCACTACCATAGCATTACGAATTCCGGCCATAATAATAGATAAAGCTAGCGGAAGTTCCACTATATAGGTTAATTGCCATCTTGTCATACCCATTCCTTTACCAGAATCTAAAATATTTTTATCTACGCTTTGAACTCCTGCGTAGGTATTTTTTATGATTGGCAATAATGAGTATAAAAATACTGTTGTAACAACGGTATTCACACCTAACCCTAAACCTAACATTAGAATAGATAGCATGGCCAGTGAAGGAATCGTTTGGATAACATTAGCCGCTCCAATGACCCAATCTGCTAGTTTGCCATGACGAGAAATCCAAAAACCAAGAGGGATTCCAATAATTCCAGCAAAAAGCACACCATAAATTGATATCAAGAAGTGACGAATAAATTGGGTCCAGATGTATAACCCATTTTCAGAAAAATAAAAAATTAACTGTTCCCACATATTCATTTGTGTCATATCCATTATTGGGTGCCTCCTTCTTCATTTACATTTACAGCTTCAAAATAGTTGTTTTCTTTCAAAAAATCATCGGCTACAACTTTTGGCTCAATTAAATTGTTATCTGAAATGAAGTTTAATTCTTGCATTTTTTCATCTGTAATAGAATTTTGTAATTTCAATAATACTTCATTTAACTCAGGGTATGCTTCTAAAACTTCAAAAGTCGCAACTGGGCTGGCATCATAAGGAGGAAATAATTGCTTATCATCTTCCAATACTACTAAGTCATAGCTTTTAATACGTCCATCCGTTGAATAACCTAAAACGACATCCATTTCATTTGCTTGCAATGCATTATAAACCAAACCAATCTGCATAGGATACACACGATTGAAATCAAATTTATACGTTTCTAAAAACGCATCATAACCGTCTCCCTCGCGTTCCATCCAAGAGGTATCTACTCCTGCATCTAGTTCTCCAGCGATCTTTTCTAAATCACTTATAGTGACTAAATCATACTCATCTGCAAGTTGTTTTGTCACCATAAAAGCATACGTATTTGCAAAACCATATGTTGGGAACCATTTTTGGTCAAATCTATCAGCAAATCCATCAATAACTAAGTCTAATGCTTTTTCAGGATCAGTTATAGGCGCTTGTCCTAATTCACCTGTTAAAGAAGTTCCAGTATATTTTATAGCAGCTACATTTGCATCCCCGCCAATTAATGCTTGATGATTTAGAGAGGATGAACCTAAATTATTTACGATTTGAGCATCAATATCAATGTAATGTTCAACCATTCCTTCAACAATGTAGCCTACAATTTGTTGTTCGGTAGTAGAACCACCAGTAATCGTAATACCTTCTTCGTTAAATCCGCCACCTAAACCAGGTAACGAACAACTGCTTAATAGTAGTACTGCCAAAAAAAGGGCAGCAATTTTTTGAATTTTATTCATAGTTGAAGCCCTCCTATTCATTTTCTTGCACGGTTCTAGGTGTTACTTTTTTTTCTAGTTTTCCTAGTCCAAAATCTGCCAATAATGCAAGAAGAGTCACAGGAATGGTTCCACCAATAATCAAACTAGGTATAAAAAGATTCAAACCATTGAAGATAAAATCACCTAACCCACCAGCACCAATATAAGAGGCTAAAGCAGCCCATGATATTACATAAACACCGGATAATCGTATCCCTGCCATAATAACGGGTGCCGCTTGAGGCAATTCAACATTACGAATCATTTGAAAATTTGTCATACCCATTCCTTTGCCTGCGTCTCGTAAATTAATATCCACTCCATTCATCCCTATGTAAGTATTTCTCAGTATAGGCAATAATGAATAAATAAATAATGCAACGATTGCAGGAACTTTACCAACCCCAAAAAGAGGAATCATTAAAGCTAACAGTGCTAGTGAAGGAACCGTTTGTAAAATCGTTGCTAAACCAATAATGAATTTAGCACTTTTTTCAAACCTTGTTAATAAAACTCCTAAAGGGACCGCTACTATTACACCTAGCGCCAATGCAAATGCAGAAATATAAAGATGTTCCCATGTTTTCAGGAGTAAATCAGAGCCATTTGTTGCAAAAAATTCAGCCATTATTTTTCCCTCCTCTATTCTTTGATTTCTTCAGGAATGGTCGTTTCAAAAACACCAGCTTTTGCCAGTTCTTCTTCTTCCTCACCCCAGATTGTATCGTAAACAACATCTACTAATGATGTACGAGTAACCAAACCAATTAAGCGATCTTTATTATCCACAACTGGAATGTTCTTAAAACCACGTTTTAGAATTCTTTGAACTGTGTCTCTCAAAAGAGTTCCTTCTCGAACAAAGTAAACTTTATCTATCATAATGTCACCTACGCTTGTAGCACGTTTACGGTTACGGTCAATTCTTTCAATATCAACATAGCCTTTTAAAACACCAGCATCATCCGTGACAAATAGCGAATCCACTCGTTTATCTCTCATGATACGGATAGCTTCTGAAAGTGATTTTCCAGGAGTCACAGAAATCGGATTTTTTATCATCACTTGATCAACCGTTTGGATATTTGGTCTCGCTTGAATTAAACGGTCTTCTCCAATAAAATCTTCAACAAATTGATTGGCTGGTTCAGCCAAAATATTATCTGGAGTATCAAATTGCACGACTTCTCCATTTTGCATAATAACGATACGATCAGCTAATTTTAGAGCTTCATCCATATCATGTGTTACAAAAATAAAGGTTTTCCCCATCTCTTCTTGCAACTCTTTTACTAGTTCTTGCAAAGCATCTCTAGTGATTGGATCTAGCGCACCAAATGGTTCATCCATCAAAATAATATCTTGATTAGCCGCTAAAGCACGAATGACACCAATTCTTTGTTGTTGTCCTCCAGATAGTTCAGCTGGATAGCGCGTCAAAAAATCTTTTGGCAAATCTACCTTTGCAAGCAAACGTTCCGCAGATTCACGTTGTTTATCTTCAGGCCACTTTAGCAGCTTAGGAACCATAACAATATTGTCATAGATTGTCATATGAGGCATTAATCCAATTTGTTGAATAACATAGCCTATTTCTCGTCTTAATTGAACAGGGTCTCTTTTCATGATGTCTTCCCCGTTAATCAAAATCTGACCTGACGTCGGTTCAATCATTCGGTTGATCATACGCATTGAAGTTGTTTTTCCACTTCCACTTGTCCCAATAAATACAATGAACTCGCCATCATTAAATGTGAGATTAACATTGTCAACGGCTTTTTTACCACCTTTATATACTTTGGAAACATTTTTAAATTCTATCAAACCATTCACCTCATTATATAGTTTCTTTTTTTGACCATAAGTAATTTTATTATCTCAAACATCCAACAGCTATACAAACATGACGATTTCCAGATTAGAATCCCCTCATAAAAAAAGTGAGACTCGAGCAAATTATAGCTGCTCTAGTCTCACTTAATTTAAATTTTTTTAATAAAAATGCCACTTTTCACTTTATTCATTTTTATTAAAATTTTACAATATAGGCGAAAATAATCGTGAAAATGTTTGTTTGAATTTTAACCATTTAGACTGATTATCTAATATTTCTTGCGTTAATTGATAACTTTTCTTCATATCTTCATAGAAAAATTGTTGTTGTTGTTGCGCAATTTTTTGATCATAGATAAATGTATTTACTTCAAAATTCAGTTTAAAACTTCTAATATCAAAATTAGCGGTACCTATTGAACAAATAGTTCCATCGACAACAACCGTTTTAGCGTGTAAAAAACCATTATCGTAAATATAAACTTCTGCACCAACAGCTACCATAGCTGCTGCGTAGTACATAGTTGCACGGTAGATAAACGGATGATCGGGTTTATTCGGTATCATGATTTTAACATCTATACCTGACATTACAGCAATCTGGATTGATTCCAAAACAGAATCATCTGGAACAAAATAAGGTGTTTGAATAAAAACAGATTCTTTTGCCATACTAATCATCTTGATATACCCTTTTTTTATTTGTTCAAGATCTGAGTCAGGTCCGCTTGATACAATTTGAATATTAGAATGTCCTGCTTTATCAATCAATGGAAAATAATTTTCTTCATATTCTAATTTGTGTTTAGGAACTGCTGCATTCCAATCCATCAAAAAGCGACTTTGCAAAGCGAGAACTGCATTTCCTTGAATTTTTAAATGAGTATCTCTCCAATAGCCAAATTTCTTGTATTCTCCGAGGTATTCGTCTCCTACATTAAACCCACCAGTATAGCCAATTTTCCCATCAATAATTACAATTTTACGGTGATTACGATAGTTAAAACGTAAATTAATAATAGGAAATTTTGATCCAAAGAAAGGTTCTGCTTTCCCACCTAATTTTTCCAACTTTTTGAAAAAATTAGGTTTTAATGACCTGGAACCTAGCGCATCATATATCACTAATACATCAACCCCAGCAGCTGCCCGTTCTTCTAATGCGTTAAGCACTCGTTTGCCTATTTTATCATTATGGATAATATAATAAATCATATGGATATGGTGTTCCGCTTTAGAAATGTCTTGTATTAAAGAATCGAATTTTTTTTCACCATCCGTAAATAACTCAACCTTATTCCCTTTTGTTAAAATAGATTCATCACTTTCTAAAAATAAACTAGCCATTTCTTTTGAATTTTCTGTAGCTTGTTTATCTGATAATAACCCTTCATCATCAGCCAACATTTCTTTTTGGGCTTGAACGAGCTCTGGCATTCCGATATTCTCTTGAGACTTAATGTCGAATATTTTTTCGCGATTCATTTTTTTTCCAATAAATAAATAAAAAATAAAGCCTATTCCTGGTAAAAGAATTAATACAAGCAACCACGCCCAAGTAGCTGCAATATCGCGTTTTTCACGAAATACGGTAATAATGGAAAGAAGGGTATTTAAAAAATAAACTCCCAAAAGTATGTAAATAAGTATGTTCATCGATTTATTCCTCTCCAACTTTGTTATGGTCTAATCTTACTATGCTATTTTTTTTTTAGCTACTAGAAACTAACCGTTTATTAGAAATAATTTGTCAAAAAAAAGAGATTAGACGATCATCTAATCTCTTTTCGTTCATTTTAGTCAGTTCCGTATTAGCCTTTTTTGGTAACTATTACTCATCAACAAAAGCTATAACTACGCCTAGTACTATTTTTTATAATTTGTTGTAAACAATGTCGGAGTCGTTTTGGCTATGACACATAGCACTATACATGTAACAATTCCCGTTGCTAATGCACTTCCACCATTCGCAATAAAAGAATACCATACCGGGTTCATACCTTCTGGTGCGTAGCTCCCCCAAAAGTAGTAACCTGCAATAAAATGCCAGAAAAACCGAGCAATTGTCCCAACTATTGTTCCTATTATGATGTATTGATACTGCTTCACTCTATTGTTCTCTTTAAAAGCTGCCTGCAAGGGTTGCATAACAATACCCGCAAAACCAACAAATGCAAATGCAACAAAATATTCTATAAAACCTTGCAAAGGGTGTAAGATGCTCGCAATTCCCAGTAAAAAATGCAATACTCCCCATAAAAAACCCGCTGCTGTCGCTGCTAAAATGCCCTGTCTAAAAGCGAATAGCGTTAGTGGAATCATACCTAAAGAGATCGTAAAAGCTGTTCCAATATTTGTTGGAATCAAAGACAATACAATAGCTAAAGCGGCAAAAAGTGTCCCTTCTAGCCAAACGCGTAATCGATTATTATTCAAAAAAAGCTCCTCCTTCAATGTGTTGAACAGTGCCACACATCAAAGGAGGAGCTCGAATTATCATTTTAAAGAATAATAGTTCGTCCCCGTCACAATCCCTACGCTCGTACTAACGAACAGGTTCCAAGGGTTAGAATCATTGGATTCAATCTCAGCTTTTAACAGCACCCCTTTGTGATGGTTGTTCATTCAATTTTTCTTACATATCTTATAATACGGTGATTACAAAAGATTGTCAATCCTCTCACTACTATTTTCTCATTCTTTTCTTTAATCATTTAGCTAGTTAATGATTTAGAATAGATAAATTTATACCCATCTAACTCTTTCACTTTATTTGTAGTATCTTTAAAGCCTGATTTTAAATACATCATTTGTCCACTAATATTATCATAATCAATCAATAAAATGATTTCATTAATAGAAGGAAAATGTTCTTTTATAAATTCAGGCAATTTTTCCATTGCTAGTTTCCCATAGCCTTGTTGCTGATAACGCTTATCAACTGAATGGGCTTTCAATAATATTGCTTGAGGATTTGACGTATATCGTAGAATAGATTCTCCAGTTTGAAGGATAAAAAAACCAACCATTTTATCTTCGTATAACATTAAAATTGGGTGTTTTTCATATTCATGCAAACTTTCAGTCATCCCGTCCATGGGCGCAACTGTATATGAATTTTCTTCTATGCCATAATTCTCTATTCTATAAATATCGCCTACAGTTGCTTCAACCAATATCAGTTCTTCTGCTCCATCCATAAATTTACCTCCTATAACGCATGATTTCAAATCAGATTAATCTTTTCATCCAACTCTTATCTTTCCCCATCCCATTCAGCGTAAAATTCAGTTAAGTAATTTTCCATATAAGCGTGTCTTTTTTCCGCTAATTGTTTTCCAATAGTTGTATTCATACCCTCTTTTAATTTTAACAATTTTTCATAGAAATGCATAATCGCAGTATCTTCCCCTGAACGATATTCTTCTATTGTAAGATTTTCCCGCGCTACTTTAGCTGGATCATGGATCAGACGATTTTTTGAACCCGAGTAAGCCATTGTTCGTGCAATTCCAATCGCACCAATTGCATCTAAGCGATCTGCATCCTGAACAATTTTGCCTTCTATAGAAGACAATACTACTTTATTGGTTCCACCTTTGTAAGACATATGAAGAATAATTTTCAAAATCTCTTCCTTTTCTTTTCCAGTCAATGAATAGCGTGAAAGCCAATTTCTAACTTTTTTTTCGCCTTCAGCTTCTGTTTTATTTAGTTTGCCATCCGCTACGTCATGCAACAAAGCCGCCATTTCACAAACAAAAAGATCAATCGTTCCTTGCTCCTTTTCTGCGATATTTTTGGCTAAATTTCTAACACGCTGGATATGCCACCAATCGTGACCACTAGGATCATCTTTTAATAATTGATAAACATATTCTTCTGTCTCTTTTATGATTATTTTCTGCATTTTTGTTAACATCGAACATTCACCTCTTTTTACCCATTAGACTACTTAAATAAGTCTAACAATCAGACTAAAAAACCACAAGTTTTATGTCTAAATTATGCCTGTTTTTTTTTTGGAGAATTTCACTATAAAAGAAGAAAAACAACCTCAAAAAAAGTTTTTTCTTTTTTTTCGTCCCTCCTCTAAGGTCTGTTATTAAGGCAAAACAAAGGTGTTAAAGCTTATTTTTGAAAATGGTTTGGTTTTTCATTTTTATCTATTCATGTTACACTAATTATTGCGTGTCATTTGGAACTATTTTTTTTGTGAATAGTTGTCGTTTTTTTCAGGGGAAAAAATTTGAAATAAACCGCCTCACAGGATGGTTTGCTAGTCAATTTATGTTTGGATTCTCTCTTAATCATTTTTGATTTACTAGTTGACACTCATAAATAAAAAGAAAAGAAAAGGAGCTGTTATTTTGTCAAAGATAACTATTGAACATGTAACAAAGGTTTTTGGTAAAAAGACAACACAAGCCTTAGAATTGTTAGAACAAAAAAAATCTAAGCAAGAAATCCTCAAAGAAACAGGGGTCACAGTTGGTGTTAATGATGTTAGTTTTACCGTTGAAGAGGGTGAAATTTTCGTTATCATGGGCTTATCCGGTAGTGGAAAATCAACACTTGTTCGTATGTTTAATCGCCTAATTGACCCAACTAAAGGAAATATTTTTATCGATGGCGAAAATTTATCAACGATGGATAAAAAAGCTTTACGTCAAGTCAGAAGAGAGAAATTAAGTATGGTTTTCCAAAACTTTGGTCTCTTTCCTCATCGAACTATTTTAGAAAACACCGAATACGGATTAGAAATTCAAGGCATGGATAAAGCTGAAAGACAAAAAAAGGCTCAAAAAGCTTTAGATAATGCTGGTTTAGGCGACTACAAAGATCAATACCCTAATCAACTATCTGGCGGAATGCAGCAAAGAGTTGGATTAGCACGTGCTCTAGCTAATGACCCTGAAATTTTATTAATGGATGAAGCTTTCTCTGCATTAGATCCTTTAATTCGTCGTGAAATGCAAGATGAACTAATAGAACTTCAATCCAATGTTAAAAAAACGATCATTTTTATTACACATGATTTAAATGAAGCTTTAAGAATCGGTGACAAAATTGCCTTAATGAAAGATGGCTCAATTGTACAAATCGGCTCACCTGAAGAAATACTCACTCATCCTGCAAATGATTATGTTGAAAAATTTGTTGAAGATGTTGATCGTTCTAAGGTGTTAACAGCCGAGAATATCATGCAACGTCCTGAAACATTAAACATTAAAAATCACGGACCTCGCTTTGCCTTAGAGCAAATGCGTAATGAAGGAATATCTAGTATGTTGGTCGTAGATGGCCAACGCAATCTTTTAGGTTACATCACTGCTGAAGATGCTTCGGATGCTCGCAAGAAAAATATTCAATCAATTGAAAGCATCGTTAAAAGTGATATTCCAACTGTTACTAGAACGACTTCGATGAATGACATTTTTTCAGTTATCCATGACTCAACTACTCCAGTAGCAGTTGTCGATGAAGGGAAATTAGTTGGTATTATTGTAAGAGGTGCTGTAATAGCTGCTCTTGCAGGAGAAAGTGAGGTTCTTGAAAATGTCTAGTTTATTAGATGCAATTCCAAAATTACCTGTAGCAGATGGGGTTGAAAACTTTACAAGTTGGTTAACAGATACATTTGCCTTTTTGTTTGATCCCATTCAAAAATATTCTGAAATAGCTATGGAATTTGTAACAGAAACTTTATTACTGGTTCCACCCCTATTGTTTATTTTGATTGTTGCTGTAATTGCCTTTATTGCTTCAAGAAAGAAATTCGGGCTAGCAGCATTTTCAATCGTAGGTCTTTGGTTTATTTATAACCAAGGTCTTTGGTCAGATTTAATGAACACGTTGACCTTAGTCTTAGTTGCCAGTTTATTGTCAGTTATCATCGGAGTTCCGTTTGGAATCTTGATGGCTAAAAATAAAGTAGCAAATACGATTATTGCTCCTGTTCTTGATTTCATGCAAACAATGCCTGCGTTTGTTTATCTCATTCCAGCCGTTGCTTTCTTTGGGATTGGTATGGTTCCTGGGGTATTCGCTTCTCTAATATTTGCTATTCCACCAACTGTTCGTTTTACTAACCTTGGAATCAGACAAGTTTCGGATGAATTAGTTGAAGCTGCTGAATCTTTTGGGAGCACTGGTGCTCAAAAATTATTTAAAGTCGAATTGCCTTTAGCAAAATCAACTATTATGGCTGGAATCAACCAGACTGTTATGTTAGCTTTATCAATGGTCGTTATCGCTTCAATGATTGGCGCTCCTGGTCTTGGTAGAGAAGTCTTATCTTCCTTACAACGTGCTCAAGTCGGAACAGGATTTGTATCTGGTTTAGGTTTAGTTGTTCTAGCTATCATCATTGACCGTTTGACACAAAAACTAAATAAAAAGTAATATGTTTTAGACTACTAAAGTTCGTTTATTTAAAGACTTAATTACAAAGGAGAGATTTACCCGTTATGAAAAAATTTAACTGGAAACATTTAGGTCTTACAGCAGGCTTAGGATTATCATTAGTTGCAGCAGGTTGCTCAACAGAAAAAACATCAACAGAGGATCAAGCTTCTTCTGTTGGACAAGGAAAAGAAATTGAACTAGCATATGTAGAATGGGATACTGAAGTCGCTTCTACTAATGTTATCGGTAAAGTTCTAGAAGACTTAGGTTATGACGTAAAGTTAACACCTTTAGATAACGCTGTAATGTGGCAAGCTGTAGCTAGCGGTGACGCTGATGCTATGGTAGCTGCATGGTTACCCGCAACACACGGTTCTCAGTTTGAAGAATACGGCAATCAAATGGTTAACTTAGGACCTAACTTAGAAGGTGCTTTAGTTGGTTTAGTTGTTCCTGAGTACATGGATGTTAATTCTATTGATGACCTTACTGATGAAGCTAAAATGACGATTACAGGTATTGAACCAGGTGCTGGCGTTGTTGCAGCAACTGAAACAGCCTTAACGGATTACGATAACTTGAGTGAATGGAAACTTGAAACATCTTCATCTGGAGCAATGACAGTTGAATTAGGTCAAGCTATTAAAAACAAAGAAGAAATTGTTATTACTGGTTGGTCTCCACACTGGATGTTTGCCACTTATGACTTGAAGTATCTTGAAGATCCTGAAGGTTCATTTGGAGAATCAGAAACAATCAATACTATGGCTCGTGAAGGTCTTGAAGAAGATATGCCTGAAGCTAACCAAGTGTTAGACCAATTTAATTGGACTACTGAAGAAATGGAAAGCATCATGCTAGAGATTTCTGAAGGAGAAGATCCTGAAGTTGCAGCAGAAACGTGGATTGAAGAAAATCCTGAACGTGTTGCTGAATGGACTGAAGGCGTAGCAAAATAGTCTGTTAGTAAGAACAAAAAAGAGCATTCACATTTTGTGAGTGCTTTTTTTTGTCCGATGCCAAAGAAAAAGAACTCTTCTCGCCTTTAGAGGCAATAAGAGTTCTTTTTTCTACTTAAATTTTGCGGTTACGTGAACTTGTTTCCATAATAATTGGTAAGATTACTGGACGTCTACGCGTTTGTTCATAAAGATGTTTGTTTAAAGCATCTCTAATTTCTTGTTTAAGACGGCTCCATTCAAATTCTTTTCTGTTTAAATTTTCTTCTACTACTTCTCGAATAATTTCATTACTTTGATTGATTAAATCAGTGTTTTCTTTAACGTATACGAAACCTCTAGTCATAACTTCAGGACCTGAGATAATTTTGCTCTTTCTGCGGTTAATAGTAACTACTGCTACAAATATACCGTCTTCAGATAACAACTTACGATCACGTAAAACGATATTTCCAATATCACCGATTCCAATACCATCAACCATTGTATTGCCCACGGTCACTTGACCTGCTACGTGCATGCGGTCATTTTTGTATTCCATGATGTCACCTTTACCAGGTATAAAAATGTTTTTGTAAGACATTCCTACTTCGTGAGCAAGTTCTGCGTGAGCAGAAAGCTTACGATATTCGCCTTGTACGGGAATAAAATAAGTCGGCTTGATCAAGTTGATCATTAATTTTAAATCGTTAGGAGTAGCATGTCCAGAAGCTTTCAAATTATCTGAAATTTGCTTAACTGTTCCTCCAGCACGATAAATCATATTTTCTGTTTGAGCAACGGTTACTTCCATTGCCGTTGAAGGACTTGTTACGATGTAAACTAAATCGCCCTCTTTTATGTTTACTTGAGTGTGCTTCCCTTTTGCCATACGTGACAATGTTTTAATCGGTTCGCCTGTTGCTCCTGTTTCTAACACAACGATTTCTTGATCAGTGTATTTTTCAATATCTGTTATAGGAACAATTAAATCTTCATTTGGTAACTGCAATTTATTTAACTCTATTGCTATTTGAACGATTTCTTCAAGGTTGCTTCCAGTAATAAAAATTTTCTTATGTGATTTGTGAGCAGCATCTAGTACTTGTTGAATACGTAAGATATTGCTTGCAACACTTGCAACAATGATTCGGCCAGTAGCATTTTGGAATGTATCCAACACTTCTTCGGCTACTTTTAAATCACTTATGTTTTCTACTGGACTTTCAGCTTCACTTGAATCGCTTAACAACGCCAAAACTTTGCTTTTTCCAATATCAGCGATACGAGATAAATTACTTTGATACATTGGTTTCGCACTTTGATCAAATTTAAAATCACCAGTGTAAACAATGCTTCCTTCAGTTGTTTTAAGTGCTATTCCAACAGAATCAGGAATGGTATGAGTTGTTCTAAAGAAACTAGCAATCACATCTCCAAATTCAATTTCAGTGTTTTCATCAATAATATGGTAATCATCAAATGTACTTGTTTGACTATCTTTTTCAACAAATAATTTTGCTAAAGCTATTGTTAATTCAGTTCCAAATACCGGAACATCAAATTTTTGAAGAAAATAAGGCAATGCTCCAATCGCATCTTCGTGTCCGTGTGTTAGAAATACTCCAGTAACACGGTTTCTATTTTCTTCTAAATAACTAAAGTCAGGAATGACTACATCAATTCCTAGTAATTCTGTTTCAGGATACATTAATCCACAGTCTAAAACAAATATGTCTTCATCCACCTCAACCGCGTACATGTTTTTTCCATTTTCGCGTACACCGCCTAGTGGGATAATTTTGATTGTGCTCATTTCTTCACCTCTCTTGCTTTCAATTTTTTTAGTTTTATTTTGTCCAATTTAATTCTTTCAATATATGGGCTTCTTCTTCTTTTGTACATATCACTAATGGCAATCTTGTTCCGCCTACATGAATACCTAAATGATTCAATGCAAATTTCACAGGCGCCGGAGATGGCACAGTGAACAAACTAGTCATTTTTGGTACTAATTGACGATGCATCGATGCTGCTTCAGCTAGAGAACCTTCTTCTAAAAGATCATACATTTTAGCAATATCATTCCCTAATACATGACTGGCTACAGAAATAACACCAGTTGCACCGATACATTTGGCAGGGAAAGCATTTCCGTCTTCACCAGTATAGACTAAAAAGTCATCAGACGTTTTTTCAATTTCTTCACTCAAAGCATCTAGACCCAAACATTCTTTTACACCAATTATATTTTTTATAGCAGAAAGTTTAATTGTCGTCTTAGGATCAATAGAAACACTCGTACGTCCAGGTACATTATAAATGATAATTGGCAAGGTTGTACTAGCTGCTACAGCTTCAAAATGAGCATATAAACCCGCTTGATTAGGTTTACTATAGTAAGGAACGACTACTAATGCTGCATCAATACCCGAGATAGCTTCAACTTCTTTGGTAAAAGCAATCGTTTCAGCCGTGTTGAATGATCCCGTACCAGCAATGATTGGAACACGTCCTGCCGTTAACTCGACCGTTTTACGATATAAAGCAATTTTTTCTTCATGAGCTAATGTAGGAGATTCGCCGGTTGTTCCGCCCACTACTAATCCTTCAGTTCCATTTTCAAGTAAAAAATTGATTAGTTTTTCTAATTGTTCATAATCAACTAATCCTTGTTCATTAAATGGAGTTGTCATAGCTGTTATAATGCGAGCTTTTCTTAAATCCATCAAAATCACCCTTTATTTTAAATTTAGTTACTTACTTTGATTAACCCTAGCTTGTGTAGACTTTCAGCAATTTGAACTGAGTTCCAAGCTGCCCCTTTTAATAAGTTATCAGAAACAATCCACATGTGAAAACCTTTATCTTCATCTCTGTCTTTACGGATTCTTCCAACAAACGTTTCTTTCTTACCTGCTGCTGCCAATGCTGTTGGGTAAATTTGATTAGATGGATCATCTTGAAGGACTACACCAGGTGCATTTCTCAAAATATCTTGGAGAGCAGACACACTAGCTCCATCTTCTTTTACTTCAATATAAACAGATTCTGAGTGTCCTGAAACAACTGGAATACGAACACAAGTAGCAGAAACTTTTATTTTATCATCGCTCATAATTTTTTTGGTTTCATTGATCATTTTTAATTCTTCAAATGTGTAACCATCTTCCGTAAATAAATCAATTTGTGGCAAAGCATTAAAAGCGATTGGGAAATGTTTTTTATCTCCACCAGATGGCAAAATAGTTGCTTCATAAGGTTCCTCATTTAGCATCTTCTGTGCTTGATCTTTCATTTCTTTCACCGCAGAAATACCTGCTCCACTTACTGCTTGGTAAGTAGAAACAATAATACGATCTAAGCCATATTGCTTACGAATAGGTTCAAGTGCGACCATCATTTGGATAGTTGAACAGTTCGGATTAGCAATGATTCCATTGTGCGAACGAATAGCTTCTTCATTTACTTCTGGAACGACTAAGGGTACTTCTGGATCCATTCGATAAGCGCTCGTGTTGTCAATAACAACTGCCCCACGTTTTACAGCTTCCGGTGCAAATTGTTTTGAGATTGATCCGCCAGCACTAAACAAGGCAATATCAACATTTTCAAAAGATTCAGCTGTTGTTTCTTGAATTTCTGCTTCTTCACCTTTAAAAAATATCTTTTTTCCAGCAGAACGTTTAGATGCTAAAAGTTTCACACTTTTTATCGGAAATGTAGCTTGCTCCAACATTTGAATCATTTTTGTTCCCACAGCTCCAGTTGCTCCCACAACTGCAATAGTATATCCAGTCATATTTTTATCTCTCCTAATTACGAAATTAAATTTTCATATTATCTATTAACTACGTGTGCTCCCAATATACATTTTAGCACAATTCCAAAGAAATTTATATAAATGTAGGTTATTCGCCTTTTTTTGTTTCATTTATCTAACGAATTTAAAAAAATTGTGCTACACTTTTTGTATATCACTCTATTCAATTAAGATGAGAGGAGAACCTATGAAGCGCAAATACAAAGTTTTAATCATTTGTTTAGTACTGTTGGTGTTACTCTTTTTAGGTGGTCTGTTTCTGTTACACACTAGGACTTATCAACCTTTAAACGAAACGCTAAAAGAAACTGAATCTACCAGTCAATACACCGTTAAAGAAACAAACGATGCACTTATTTTTCTCCCCTTGAATAATAAAGGTCAACAGGATACATCTGTCATATTTTATCAAGGAGGATTAGTAGAAGAAAAAAGTTATAGCACAATTGCAGCTAAGCTAGCTACACAAGGTTACCCCGTTTACCTTGTTAAACATGCTTTAAACCTTGCCGTTACTGATAAAAACAAAGCGGAAGCTGTTATCGCTGATGAAAAAATTGGCGATTACGTTATTGGTGGCCATTCCTTAGGCGGTGTTATGGCTAGTCGTTTTGCACATGCAGCAACTACCAAACAATTAAAAGGCGTTTTCTTGTTAGCTAGTTATCCAGACGAAAATGGTCGTCTAGATAATTTACCATTGTCCGTTATTTCTATAATCGGCTCTAATGATGGTGTAGTTGATAAAGAAGCCTATCAAGATGGGAAAAAATACTTACCAGAATCCACTCTATTTTACACTATTGAAGGAGGCAATCATGCTGGATTTGGCGATTACGGAGACCAAGAAGGCGATAATCCTGGTAGTATTTCAGCTGAACAACAACAAGAAGAGACCGTTAACCAATTAGTAGAATGGTTAACATCGCTTGAAGAAAATTAAGTCCAAAAAAAAAGAACCCAATTAAAAAAATTGGGTTCTTTTTTTACTCATTTTTACTTTTCTTCAGTTTTCAATAATACTTTACGAGAAAGGTTAATTCTTCCTTGTTTATCGATTTCGATAACTTTAACGTCCATTACTTCTCCTAAAGCCAAAACATCTTCAACTTTAGCAACACGTTCGTTAGCTATTTCAGAAATATGAAGTAAACCATCTTTGCCTTTAGCAATTTCAACAAAAGCTCCAAATTTTTCAATTCGTTTTACTTTTCCAGAATAAACTTTACCGACTTCGATGTCTTTTGTTAACTCTTCGATAATTTCTTTAGCGCGTTTAATCATAGCAGCATCTTCAGAGGCAATACTAATTTTTCCTTCTTGATCGATATCAATTTTAACGCCGGTTTCATCAATAATCGCATTAATTTGGTCGCCACCACGGCCAATAACAACTTTGATTTTTTCCGGTTTAATTTGCATCATTTCAATTTTAGGAGCAAATGCACTTAACTCTTCATGCGGTTCAGCAATTGTAGAAGTCAATTCATTTAAAATTTCCATTCTTGCTTTCTTAGCTTGAATTAATGCTTCTTCTAAAATTTGTTCAGTGATACCTTCTATTTTAATATCCATTTGAAGAGCCGTAATTCCTTTGCTTGTACCGGCTACTTTAAAGTCCATATCGCCTAAGTGATCTTCCAACCCTTGGATATCTGTTAAGACAGTATAATTTTCGCCTTCTTTAACTAGACCCATAGCGATTCCAGCAACTGGAGCTTTGATTGGTACACCAGCATCCATTAAAGCTAATGTGCCCGCACAAATACTTGCTTGTGATGAAGAACCGTTTGATTCAAGAACTTCAGCAACTAAACGAATCATGTAAGGGAAATCTTCTTCACTTGGAATAACTTGTGACAACGCACGTTCTCCTAATGCTCCATGTCCAATTTCACGACGACCTGGTCCACGTGATGGTCCAGTACTTCCTACAGAGTATTGAGGGAAGTTATAGTGATGAATGAAACGTTTGCTGTTTTCAACACCAAGGCCATCAATAATTTGATGTTCGCCTAATGGAGCTAACGTAGCAACTGATAAAGCTTGTGTTTGCCCACGTGTGAACAAACCAGAACCATGTGCTCTTGGTAAAAGTCCAATTTCAGAAGCTAAAGAGCGAATTTCATCGATTTTACGGCCATCTGGTCTAATTTTGTCGACTGTAATTAAACGACGCACTTCATTTTTTTCCATATCTTCAACAATTTGTTTTACTTCTTTGTTGATTCGTTTAGCTTCAGCATGTTCTTGATAGTGCTCTTCATAAAAAGCCATTGCTTCTTCTTTAACAGCTTCAATATTTTCTTCACGAGCTAATTTTTCTTCTGTTTGAATAGCTGCAATCATTTTAGATTGGTAAGCATCATTTACTTCTTTTTCTAAATCTGCATCAATTTGCAACAATTGAATATTCATTTTTTCTTTTCCGACAGCAGCCACAATTTCTTCTTGGAAAGCGACTAGTTCTTGAATCGCTCTGTGTCCAAACATCAAAGCACCTAGCATATCTTCTTCTGAAACTTCCGCAGCTCCACTTTCAACCATGTTAATGGCATCTTTTGTTCCTGCAACAGTTAAATGGATATCTGATAATGCTTCTTGCTCTACTGTTGGGTTAATGATATATTCTCCATCAACGCGGCCAACATCAACACTAGCAATAGGTCCATTAAATGGAATATCAGAAATAGCTAGTGATAAAGAAGAACCGAACATTGCTGAAAATGCTGGAGAACAGTTTTGATCAACTGACATAACAGTGTTTGTGATTTGAACTTCATTACGAAATCCTTCTGCAAACATTGGACGAATTGGACGGTCAATTAAGCGAGCTGTTAAGGTCGCATATTCACTTGGGCGTGCTTCTCTTTTAATAAAGCCCCCTGGAATTTTACCGACTGAATACATTTTTTCATCATAATTTACAGTTAAAGGAAAGAAATCAACATCTTTCGCTTTTTTGCTAGCTACTGCTGCAGATAACACGACAGTATCATTATAGCGAATCAAAGTTGCTCCATTAGCTTGTTTCGCTAATTGTCCAACTTCGATTGTTAGTGTACGCCCTGCCCATTCTTTAGTAAAAATTTGTTTCTCTGTCATTGTGTGCATTTCTCCTTTTTATTGAAGCTCTTATTCGTCATTTCCAAACAGACTACTAAACAAATGTCAGTATTTAACGATAGGTTAAATCTTCACATTTGTATAGTAGGATGGACAACAAAATTAACAGCTTTTTTATTTACATACAAAATGAAGCGAGATTCGTTAGAATCTCGCTTCTAAATAGACTACGAAAAATTAACGACGTAGACCTAATCTTTGAATCAATTCACGGTAACGAGTAATATCTTTGTTGCGTAGGTACGCAAGCAAGTTACGACGGTGACCAATTTTTTTCATAAGTCCACGATAAGAATGGTGGTCTTTTTTGTGAACACGTGCGTGTTCATTTAAGTGATTAATCTCAGCTGTTAATACAGCAACTTGTACTTCGGGAGAACCTGTATCTCCTTCGTGGATTGCGTATTCAGTGATGATTTCATTTTTACGTTCTTTAGAAATTGACATTTCTAAGCACCTCTTTCCTGATTTTTTCCTCCTACTGAGTAGACGTTGGTGAGTCGTTTTACCAAGTAAAAGGTATGTGTTTAGTACACTCTTGAATTTTACTAGACTCAATAAGAAAATGCAAGTTTTTTTAATCAGAATTTTTGATTTGGAAATTTTTTCTTCTATTATTTAAGTGTTTTTTATTTTAATTTATATTGAGCTGTTATTTCTAACACCATATCTCTTAAATTAGCAGCCTTTTCAAAGTTTAATTCTTTTGCAGCTACTTTCATTTCTAGTTCTAAACCATCAATTAATTCTAAACGTTGTGCCCTAGTCATTTTAGCAATATTTTCTAGACCAGAGGCTCCCTCATCGTCACCTTTTACTACAGAAGTAATCGAAATTAAATCACGAATGTCTTTAATGATTGTCTTAGGAGTAATGCCATGTTTTTCGTTGTATTCTTCTTGCGTTTCACGACGTCTTCCGGTTTCCGATATAGCCGCTCGCATAGAATCTGTTATTCGATCTGCATACATAATTACTCTCCCATTTTCATTACGTGCAGCTCGCCCGATAGTCTGAACAAGGGAACGTTCACTTCTTAGGAAACCTTCTTTATCTGCATCTAAAATAATGACCAGCGATACTTCTGGCACATCGATTCCTTCACGCAATAAGTTGATTCCGATTAACACATCATATACACCTAAACGTAGGTCTCGAATAATCTCCGTTCGTTCAAGTGTTTTTATTTCACTATGCAGATAAGCAACTTTAATTCCCACTTCTTTCAAATAATCGGTTAGATCTTCTGACATTTTCTTAGTCAATGTCGTGATGAAGACACGCTCATTCTTTTCAGATCGTTCATTTATTTCACCAATCAAATCATCAATTTGTCCTTTAATTGGACGCACTTCTATAATTGGATCTAACAATCCTGTAGGACGAATAATCTGTTCAATCACTTCTGGAGCTCTTTCTAATTCGTACGGTCCTGGTGTAGCTGAAATATACATAATTTGATTGACGTGATTCTCAAATTCTTCCAAGCGAAGCGGTCGGTTATCCAAAGCACTAGGTAATCTAAAACCATAGTCGATTAATTGTTGTTTTCTAGCTCTATCGCCATTGTACATTCCTCTAATTTGAGACATGGTGATATGAGACTCATCGATTACAATTAAAAAATCATCTGGAAAGAAGTCAATCAATGTATAGGGTGCTTCACCAGGTTTCCGTCCATCCATGTGCCTAGAATAGTTTTCGATTCCAGAACAATAGCCCATTTCTAACAGCATTTCCAAATCATAGTTCGTTCGTTGTTCTAATCGTTGGGCTTCAATCAATTTATCTTCCGCACGCAATTCTTTTAATCGTTCTTCTAGCTCTTCTTGGATATTTTTAATAGCTGACCTAGTTTGTTCATCATTGGCAACAAAGTGAGTAGCCGGAAAGATAGGAACGTGTTGAACATCCGCTTTGACCTCACCTGTTAGCACATCTACTTCTCTGATACGATCAATCTCATCACCAAAGAACTCTACACGTATCGCCTCACTGTCACGAGAAGCTAAAAAGATTTCTACAACGTCTCCTCTAACACGAAAACGGCCACGTTGAAAATCAATATCATTGCGCTCAAATTGCATGTCTACTAAGCGTCGCAACATTTCATCTCGGTTCATTTCAGCCCCGACACGTAAAGAAAGCACATGATCCCGGTAATCTTCAGGATTGACTAATCCATAGATGCAAGAAACAGATGCCACTACAATAACATCTCTTCTTTCTAATAAAGCACTCGTTGCTGAATGACGCAATTTGTCTATTTCATCATTCACACTTGATTCTTTTTCAATAAACGTATCGCTTGAAGGAACATAAGCTTCTGGCTGATAATAGTCATAATAACTCACGAAATACTCTACCGCATTATCTGGGAAAAACTCTTTAAATTCTCCGTACAATTGCCCTGCTAATGTTTTATTATGAGCAATAACTAACGTCGGTTTATTTACTTCTTTAATAACATTTGAGACCGTAAAAGTTTTACCTGTTCCAGTGGCACCTAGTAAAGTTTGTTCTTTCGTTCCTGATTCGATACCGGCAATTAGTTTTTTGATTGCAGCCGGCTGATCACCACTTGGCTGGTATTTAGAAACCAGTTCAAATTGGTCTTTTGGCATTTTTACGTACCTCCTCGTGCTTCTATTAATTCTAAATGAATCTTATTCCATGTAAGACATACTATTTCAATTCTACTTTATTATTCTAGCACTGAACATGTGTTCTTACAACTAATTAGATAAGGTTGCCTAGATTATCGCTAATTTTATTTAAATTACTATAGAAAAAAAATGGAGATAGAGCTCTTTTATAGACTAAAAAAGCCGCAACACCTGACTAATCAGGCATTTGCGACTTTTCTAATGACTCTATATAACTATGACCTCTTATTTAGCTAATTTAGCAGTTAAACGAGATTTGTCACGGTTAGCTTTATTTTTATGAATCAATCCTTTAGATGCAGCCATGTCAATTGATTTGATTGCTTCTTTAAGTAATTGTTCAGAGTTTTCGTTACCTGCTTCAATAGCTTGAACGTATTTTTTAATAGCAGTACGCATTGAACTTTTTTGAACGTTGTTTTGT
>NZ_ABHH01000014.1:0-62366 GCF_000171855.1 Carnobacterium sp. AT7
GTTTTTGTGATTTATTTGCAAACATATGGCTTGTTTTAGAATGGTGACGTTTTAATCCGCCGTTACCTGTTCTTTTGAACCGTTTTGCTGAACCACGGTGTGTTTTTTGTTTTGGCATTTGTTATTTCCTCCTCAAAATACTCTTACTTTTCAGTTTTTGGTGCTAAAATTAAGAACATGCTGCGACCATCCATTTTAGCAGCTGATTCAATAGTTGAAATATCAGCTGTTTCTTTAGCTAAACGATCTAACACTTCTTTACCAATACCTTTATGAGTAATGGCACGACCTTTAAATCGGATTGAAGCCTTTACTTTATCTCCTTTTTCAAGGAACTTACGTGCATTACGTAATTTAGTATTGAAGTCATTCAAATCAATAGTAGGACTTAATCTTACTTCTTTGATACTAATGACTTTTTGATTTTTACGGGCTTCACGTTCTTTTTTCTGTTGCTCAAAGCGGAATTTCCCGTGGTCCATAATACGTGCTACAGGCGGTTTTGCTTTTGGAGCTACTAGTACTAAGTCTAAGTTTGCTTCTTCTGCAAGTTTTAACGCTTCACTTTTTGTAATTACACCAAGTTGTTCGCTGTTACTACCGATAACGCGTAATTCACGTGCACGAATGCCGTCATTTACCATCATATCTTTTGCTATGGTCATACACCTCCATTAGATTTGAGAGAAAGAACAGCAGAAAAATAGACGAGTTCATTACGAACCCGCCTATAAATAATTTCTAACTCACACCGTATGCAAGTTATCATCGTTTATATCTAGCCCAGAGACACTTTCGTCAACTTAGGCGAGAAGCGGGTGCTTCTGCTTGATTTTCTCAACTAACTAATCATACTCTACTAGACAGAATATGTCAATAAATTATTTACTGAAATTTTCAATTTCTTTTGAAACAGTCTCTAGATACTCGCTTAAGTTAATTGTTACAGTAGCTTTTTCACCATATTTACGAACTGCAACCGTGTTATCTTGAACTTCACTATCTCCAACAACTAATTGATAAGGTATCTTTTGTGTTTGAGAAGCACGTATCTTATAACCCATTTTTTCATTACGTTCATCTACTTCTACACGCATTCCGATACGTTCCATTTGTTTTTTTATTTCATAGGCATAATCTGTATGCATATCTAAATTAACTGGGATAATTGTAGCTTGTACGGGTGCTAGCCACGTAGGGAAAGCTCCTTTATACTCTTCAATTAAGTAAGCAACAAACCGTTCCATTGTTGACACAATACCTCGGTGAATTACAACCGGACGATGGTTATTTTCTCCATCTTCTCCTACATACGTTAAATCGAAACGTTCTGGCAGTAAGAAGTCTAATTGAATCGTTGAAAGAGTTTCTTCGATTCCAATAGCTGTTTTAACTAAGACATCTAATTTAGGACCATAGAATGCTGCTTCTCCTTCTGCTTCGAAGTAATCCAGTCCCATATCATCCATCGCCGCTTTAAGCATTGTTTGAGCTTTTTCCCACATTGCATCATCATCATAATATTTTTCTGTGTTATTAGGGTCACGATAGCTTAGACGGAAACGATAATCCGTAATATTAAAGTCACCATATACAGCTAGCATTAATTCCAATGTACGCTTAAATTCTTCTTCAATTTGATCTGGACGTACGAATGTATGCCCATCATTTAAAGTCATTTCACGCACACGTTGCAATCCTGATAAAGCTCCACTCTTTTCATAGCGGTGCATTTGGCCTAATTCAGCAATCCGAATAGGCAATTCGCGGTAGCTGTGTACATCATTTTTATAGACCATCATGTGATGTGGGCAGTTCATAGGACGCAAGACAAGCATTTCGCCGTCTCCCATGTCCATAGGTGGAAACATATCTTCATGATAGTGGTCCCAGTGACCAGAAGTTTTATATAAGTTTACATCAGCCATAATAGGTGTGTAGACATGTTGGTAACCTAAACTGATTTCACGGTCAACAATATAACGTTCAATTGTACGACGAATTGTAGCACCTTTTGGCAACCAGAAAGGCAATCCAGAACCAACTTCAGGAGAAATCATAAATAAATCTAATTCTTTTCCTAGTTTACGATGATCGCGTAGTTTAGCTTCTTCACGCATTTGAATAAACTCTTTTAAATCTTTTTTATCGAAAAAGGCTGTTCCATAAACACGTTGCATCATTTTATTATCTGAATTGCCTCTCCAATACGCACCTGCAAGAGACAATAATTTAAATACTTGAATACGACCAGTTGAAGGAACATGAACTCCACGGCATAAATCCACAAAATCGCCTTGGTCATAAACGGTAATTGCTTCTGATTCTGGAAGATTTGTAATCAATTCAACTTTGTAAGGATCATCTTTGAAGATTTCTAAGGCTTCTTCACGAGTGACTTCTTTTCGAATAATTGGGTTGTTTTCTTTTACAATCGCCATCATTTCAGCTTCAATTTTTGGAATATCCTCATCTGTTATTGGTGCTTCAGAATCTGTATCGTAGTAAAATCCAGTTGAAATGGCAGGACCTACTCCAAATTTTATATCGGGATACAAACGACGTAAGGCATTTGCCATTAAATGAGCAGTTGAATGACGCAAAATTTGTAATGCATCTTCATGATCAGGTGTAATAATCTCAATTGAGCCATCTGACTCAAGCGGACGAATCAAATCCACTAATTCGCCATTAAATTTACCGGCCAATGCTTTTTTGGCTAAACCTTTGCTAATACTTTCAGCAATCTCTTTTGTAGATGAACCAGCAGGAAAATCTTTTACCGCTCCATCTGGAAAAGTAATCTTAATTTCTGACATAGTCTATTCCTCCATATTCTAATTTTAAAATACCATCTTTGTTCAGCTAAAAAAAAAAAAGCCCCATTTATAGTATATCAAATACCATAAATGGGACGTTCATTACGTGGTTCCACCCAGATTTAGAACTTAGCAAACACACTAAATTCACTCTAAGCTGTTAACGCTAGCTAAACGACCAACTGCTAATTCGATAAACGGTTCACAGTGGCACTCGAAAGGGGTCAAAACAAGAACGAAATTAGAAAACTTTCAGCAACTGTCTTCTTCTCTAAAAAAATCGCAACCAAGTCTTGGTGTCTTTCTCAATGATTTCTTTTATATCTATTATTAAAGCACTTTTTGATTCTGATTTCAAGGAAAAAATAAGGTTCTCTCATTAACTTTTATTGGAGATGACGCCTATTCGTACCTGTCATATTTATTTCTTTAGCTAAATAACGAACTCTTTCCATGATTCTTTTTGCTTTTAATGGTTCATCTTCGCCTCTTTGAGTTACTCTTAAGTGTTCTTCTTCAAGTTGCTTCATATCAAAATTGGAAGAGAAGAATGTAGGCAACTGTTCTTGCATACGGTACTGCAAAATAACTCCAAGAACGTCATCACGTATCCAACTGGACATTGAATCAGCACCAATGTCATCTAACATTAATATGGGCGCTTTTTTTACAAAATCCAATTTTTCACCGGTAGTATTTTTACCGATAGACTGTTTCATTTCAACTGAAAATGACGGAAGATGCATTAATGTAGAAGGAAAGCCATTTTTTGCTAGTTCATGAGCTAAAGCTCCTAACAAATAAGTTTTACCGACACCAAATGATCCTTGCAAATATAACCCTTTATGGAAAGCTTTAGGATTAGATAGATATGCATCAATGAAGTCGTATACTTCTGAAATAGCTAATCTTCGTTCATCAGTCAATTCAAAATTGGCTAATTTAGCATTTCTAACGTCTTTTGGCATGTCCATCGAATAAATCCGATTTTTTATTTCTAATTCTTTTTGTTTAGCTATTAGTTCAGCTGATGGTACATAAGTTACATCAATATAATGGTAGTTTAAAACCAATTTAGGATGGTAACCTGGAGCCATCATTCCTTGATTTAAATGAAATTTCTTTTTTTCTTGAACGTATTCGTACAATTTAGCATAACTTCTAACAATTGCTTCATCATCCAATTTCTGGCGATTATCTGCAATAAATTGCGTTACATCTGGATCATCTAATACTTCCTGTATTAATTCCTCGTATTTATGACTCAGGTTTCGCTCTTTAATCATACGGGTCAGACTTTCACCAATGTCCTCCATTATTATTCACCTTCTTTACCAAAATTTTGAATTCGTTTCAATCGCTCCATAAACGCTTGTTTCTCATTTTCGCTCATCGGTTTTTCTTCAGCTTGCTTATTTTCTGCTTTAGCCCACTCAGGAAGTGTTTCTTTTCTGGTGGTCACTTGCTTACTATAATTGCCGTTGTTCCTGTTTTGTGCATAGGTTTTAGTGCGATTTTCTTGTTGTTGTCTTTTTTCAGCATTTTCTAAATACATTTTTTTGACTTTTTGGATGGCTTCTTCAGGAGCCACTACTTTTTCTTGTGCCCAATCGTTAGCGATTTTATAAGCTAATTTTTGATCCAGTGTGGGATTGTTTTTCACCACTAAAATATAATGAATCAAAATATTAATAACTGCAGTTGGTAAATTGGCTTTTTTTACAATTTCTTCTAAAGTCCACTCTTCTGGTTTTGTGACAAAACCACCTTTTTGATCTTTAATAGAATTCATAAAATCAATCGGACTTATTTGCTCACTCACTTCAATGACCGCAATATCCTCTATTGTTAAACCTCTTTGAGTTAGTTCATTATCACGCATTTTTTGTTGATTGGCATCAACTTGGATATCTTTTTCAACAACATCTTTTAATGAAATATTCTGTTGGTTTTTATTATGATAATCATCATAAGCTAACTTTTTTAATTTTTTTTCATCAATTTGTCCTGTTTCAATATCAGAAGCATTCAACACAAATTGTTGCATGGCTAATTCATCTAGTCCATATAACGTATGCAATACAAGGATAGCTTCTTCAACCTCTTTAGTAATTGAAGAACGATTAATGTACTGTTGGTTCAAACCTGTATAAAAAAACTTCAAATCAAATGTTTTGGAATCGATTTTTGGTTTTGAAGAACTCGTTTTGCCAATATATGAAACCGGTTCTTTCAAGAGATCTTTTTCTCTTTTCAATAATTCAGCATCAAATTGAAAAACATCTAAAAACGACTTTGTGACTTCTTGAAATTTTTTCTTATCGATGCTTTCTATCACAAATCGATTTCTCAATTTTCTGAATTTTCGTTCTCCAACTTTTTCTAATAATAATAAGCTCAATAAATCATCTTTAAAAAAGACATCACTTGCTTGGGGAGCTTGCAATTCATAGATTGTTAATTTGGTCGAACCTGTTTGGATATAAGTTTTAAGCAATCCAATTGCTTCTAACTTAATTCTGGCTTGATACAACTCAGGAATACCGATATTCAGCAAGGCCAGCAGTTCCGAATGTAAGATCCCTTCACTCCAATAGGCCTCTTCTTCAATCTCAGTCCACAATGTCATATATAAGCTGTAAGCTGCAGTCCCAATTAGGGGTTGATACAAAAAAGTGAGAATTTTTTGATCGATATCAGAAAGTAAAGCTTGTTGTTTTACAATAAAACCATCTTTAGGACTTAAATTTTTCCAAGGATACCCCAAAATGACTCACACCTTTCTGTTTCAACTAATTTTTTTCAGCTTTTTTTCTTTCAAATTCTTGTAGTTCTGTCAAAAAGACACTCATATCTTTAAATTGGCGATAGACACTAGCAAAACGGATATAAGCAACTTCATCGATATCAGCTAATTTCTCCATAATGTATTCCCCAATGATCGCTGAGGCTATTTCATTTTCGCCCAATCCTCTGATTTGATTTTCTACGTCTCCGACAATTTTCTCAACTTGTTCCATTGCTACAGGCCTTTTTTCACAAGACCGTATTAGCCCTCTTAAAATTTTCTCGCGATTGAATTCTTCTCTGGTACCATTTTTTTTAATGACTAATAGTGGCGTTTTTTCTACTCGCTCAAATGTAGTAAAGCGAAAACTACAAGCTTCACATTCTCTTCTTCTACGAATAGCACGTCCATCATCTGCTGGACGACTATCAACAACTTTAGAACCATTATTTTGACAGCGTGGACATTGCATGTTTATCATTCCTATCTTAAGTGTCATAAGTATCTAAACTATTTTTTTACGCAATTATTTACTCTATTATACCATACAACAACCAGAGATAAAACCGCTTAAAATAAGGTGTTTCTCACTTAAGTACAAAAGCGAACAAACCTTAAAGGATTGTTCGCTTTGTCCTACTACTAGACTCTAATTAACGTTTAGTTTGTTTATCCATTCAAGGACTTGTTTTTTTGTATTCGTGAGCGTTCCATTATTATCAATAATACTATTTCCAAGAGGGATTTTTTTTGAAATAGACCATTGGGCATTGATTTTTTTCAAAGCTTCTTCTCTTTTTATCCCATCTCTCTCCATTAATCGCTCTAGCTGAACTTCCTCTGATGTAGCTACCACCATAATTTGATCAACCTCTTTTTCATAACCCGATTCAAATAATAGCGGAATATCCAATACAAGGATCGCAGGATTTTGCTTTAAATAGTCGTTCTTTTTAGATACTACCCATTGATGTATGTGTTCAGACAAAATACCGTTCAGTAGCTCTCTTTTTTTCTCATTATTAAATACAATTTCTCCCAGCGCAGCACGATTCAATGTGCCATCATCTAGAATAACTTGCTTTCCAAACGTTTCTTTTATTTGATTTAATCCATCCGTTCCTGGCTGTACTACTTCTCTTGCACCAATGTCGGCATCTACTACCGGATAACCCAGTTCTTTAAATAGCTTACTTACCGTTGACTTACCGGTTGAAATACTCCCTGTTAATCCTAAAACTATGGTCATTTCCTTCCTCCTTTTACTGAACAGACGTTAACAATTGACAATGAGGACAGAAATGGGTTCCTCTTTGTGCAACCTTTATTTTTTCTATTGGTGTGCCACAGCGAATACAGGGAATCCCTTTTTTACCATAGACAGATAACTTCACTTGAAATTTCCCTGCTTCTCCCAACGCATTTTGATAAGTACGAATAGTCGTTCCTCCCGCTTTAACTGCATCACCAAGCACCTTAATGATTGCCTCATGTAACTGCGAAACTTCCTGTTTTTTCAAGCTGTTGGCCATTCGTAATGGATGGATTTTAGCCGCAAAAAGGGCCTCATCTACATAGATATTCCCCAAACCAGCTACAATCTTTTGATCTAGTAAAAGTGGTTTAATTGCTCTTTTTTTTGTAAGCAATGTATTAAAAAAAGTTGTTTCATCAAATGCCTCTTTAGTCGGCTCAGGACCAAGCAGTCTTATTCCAGTCATACTGTACTCTTCCCCTAAAGGCACCAGTGTCATTCTACCAAATTTTCGTACATCTAAATAACGCAGATCTCTCCCATCCGCTAGATGGAAAACAACATGCGTGTGTTTTTTGAGAGGAACTGTTGATTCTTCGACTTCATATTTACCTTCCATACGCAAGTGCGAAACTAGCGCCCAGTTCTTAAAATGAAAGACAATGTATTTGCCACGTCGATCAAACCCTGTAATTTTTTCTCCAATTAAAAGCTGCTTAAATTCAGTGCTTTCGATGGAACCGGCTATAATACGATCCCAATATACATCAACAGATTTTATCGTTGCTCCTAATACAAGTTTTTCCAATCCTTTTCTAACAGTTTCAACTTCAGGCAATTCCGGCAAAGTTCTACTTCCTTTCTATATGAAAGAAAGCGTCTCTGCTATTAATGAACACAGCAGACACACTTCCTTATTATTTTGCTTCGTACCAGCTTTTACCACTGTTACTATCGACTTTTAACGGAACAGACAATTCTACTGCTCCTTCCATAACCTCAACTACTAAGGCTTTCAATTCTTCTATTTCTTCTTCTGGAGCTTCAAAAATCAATTCATCATGGACCTGTAATAACATGGTCGCTTTCAATTTTGATTCTTTTAATCTTTCATCCATTTTAATCATCGCAATTTTTATAATATCCGCAGCACTACCTTGGATAGGAGTATTGATTGCTGTTCTTTCAGCAAATGAACGCAAATTGAAATTTCGAGAATTAATTTCTGGTAAATAGCGGCGGCGGTGGAAAAGTGTTTCAACAAACCCTTTATCTTTTGCCTCTCTCACGATATCTTCCATATACGTTTTTACACCTGGATATTTTTCAAAATACGTGTCAATAAACCGTTGCGCTTCTTTACGACTAATTCCTAAATTTTGAGATAGACCATAATCACTTATGCCATAAACAATTCCAAAGTTAACGGCTTTAGCTCTACGTCGCATCTCAGAAGAAACTTCCTCTGGTGAAGAAATACCAAAGACTCGCATAGCTGTGCTTGAATGGATGTCTTGACCTTCAATAAACGCTTCTTTGAGCAATTTATCATTTGAAACATGTCCCAATACGCGCAACTCAATTTGCGAATAATCTGATGCGAAAATTTTCCAGCCTTCATGGCTTGGAACAAAAGCCTGTCTAATTTTCCGACCTTCTTCTAGTCGAATAGGAATATTTTGTAAATTGGGGTCTACAGAACTTAAGCGACCAGTTTGAGCGATTGTTTGCATATACCGCGTATGAATTTTGCCTGTTTCTTTATCAATCACTTTTAGCAAACCTTCGATATAAGTTGATTGAATTTTTGCGATTTGACGATACTCTAAAATATGTTCTACAATGGGCGCTTGCTCTTTTAATTGCTCTAAAACATCTACAGCTGTTGAATAACCGGTTTTAGTCTTTTTAACAACCGGATACCCCATTTTTTCAAATAGAATAACCCCTAATTGCTTTGGTGAATTTAGATTAAATTTTTCACCTGCTAATTCATAGACCCGTTGTTCAATATCGTTTAGTCGAATAGCAAACTCTTCTTTCATTTCCATCAAACGTTTGTCATTTACTTTTACACCAGTGAGTTCCATTTCAGCTAAAACTATGGATAATGGCAACTCCATTTCATCAAACAACTTAGTTTGTACATTCTTCTCTAAGTTATCACTCAATTGTTTGCTTAAAATACGAATGGCTTTTATTTTTCTGGCAACATGGTCATACGTTACTTTCTTATCTTCTGGAATAGCAATTTTTGCACCTTTACCATACACACTTTCATCAGAAGAAACATCGTAATAGTCATGTTCCATAGCAACTTCAGATAAATCCTTACTATTGTCCTTTGTATTCAATAAATAAGAGGCCAATAAGATATCAAAACTGATAGATGTGATATCGACTTTTTGTCTTCTTAATGCAACATAAGTTCTTTTAGCATCAAATACCTGTTTTTTAGTCTCTTTTTCTTTTGCCCAATTTTTAAAATCATCTGATGCAAAAACTACTTCAGGTTCTGCAATGTATATTTGTTGATCATCGCCCCATCCAATACAAATAATTGGAGAAGTATGATAATTATCACCCATCAATTCTACGTAAAGAGCCATATCATCCCTAAACATATCTGCTGTGATATCAGTCACTATATTATACGAGATTTCTTCTTTTTGATTATTTTGTTCAGCATCATATTCTGCAGTATCCAATTTACTCAAATGAGAATTGAAATCCATCTCTTTATAAAAAGCAATCAGTTTTTCCATGTTTGGTCCTGAGAAATTTAGATCGTCAATTCCAACCTTTATAGGCGAATCGGTATCAATCGTTGCTAATTTTTTACTTAAAAATGCCGTTTCTTTTTCATTGATAAGATTTTCTTTCATCTTGCTTTTCTTCAATGAATCGATATTTTCATAGATTCCTTCGACTGAGCCGTATTCTTTTAATAATTTAAGGGCTGTCTTTTCACCAATCTTGGTTACTCCAGGTATGTTATCTGATGCATCTCCAGCTAAACCTTTCATATCAATGATTTGCAATGGGCTAATGCCCATCTCCTCATGAATCGATTCAGGCGTGTACTCTTTTAACTCACTGACACCTTTTACGGTAATATCCACACGTACATTCTCTTTTGCCAATTGTGTCAGATCTCGATCTCCAGAAATAACGACCACATCATAAATAGTTGGATCAACTTGGGTTGCAAGAGTTCCAATAATATCATCTGCTTCAAAATTTTCTAGTTCATAGTGCTTAATACCAAATCCATCCAGTAGTTCCCTCAAGTAAGGCATTTGTTCTGAAAATTCACCGGGTGTTTTTGAACGTCCAGCTTTATAGTCGTCAAAAAAGCTATGCCGGAATGTCGTATTCCCAGCATCAAAAGCAACCAACACATGGCTCGGATTTTCTTTTGTTAAGACACTATCAATCATATTATGAAATCCATATAATGCGTTCGTGTGTAATCCGTTTTTATTTTTCATTCTTTCTAATTGTGAATGCAATGCAAAAAAAGCTCTGTAAGCCACACTGTTTCCGTCAATCAATACTAATTTTTTTCGCTCATTCATAAGAAATCTCCTTTTAGTTACTGCATTTATTTCTATTTCAAATCATCTTTTCATTTTTAAAATTCATTTTTCTGACCGTACTTATCGTTATTATTCTAACAAAAAAAGAGGTAGATAGCGAATTTGCTCTTCATCTAATGAAACTTTTTCAGCTTGCACTTTTAAACCAAAAATATGATGAGAAAAAAATAGACAGGAAACGATTGTTAAACAACCGTCTCCTGTCTATTTTTTTGTTATTTCGTTGGCGATGATTGACTTAACAACGTTTCATAAGCCAATTCAAATTTTTGAACATCTCCAGCACCCATAAAGATTGCGACTGCATCATGATGGTTCAACAACGGCGACATATTCTCTTCACTTAACACAACCGCTCCATTATCAATTTTATCAGCCATATCTTGAATGGTGATGTCTCCTTGATTTTCGCGTACTGATCCAAAAATATCACATAAATAAATAGAGTCAGCTAAATTTAACGATTCCGCAAAGTCACTCAATAATGCTACTGTACGAGTAAATGTGTGTGGTTGGAAAATAGCGATAATTTCTTTATCTGGATATTTTTGACGAGCTGCATCAATAGTTGCACGAATTTCAGATGGATGATGTGCATAATCATCTATAATGACCATATCTAATATTTGTTTTTCAGTAAATCTGCGTTTAACGCCTTTAAACGTTTTTAAGTTTTCCATAACGCCTTCTTTATCAATGTTTTCATATTGACAAATTGCAATAACACTAAGCGCATTTAGTATGTTATGTTTTCCGAATGTAGGAATATCAAAATGTCCATAAAACTCGTCTCTTACATAGACATCAAAAGTAGAACCCGTTGTTGAACGAGTCATATTTTTAGCTTGAAAATCATTATGATCTCCAAATCCATAATATAAAATCGGTACATTAGCTTGGATTTTTTGGAGTTGTTCATCATCTCCACAAGCAACTATAGCTTTTTTCACTTGAACTGCCATGGATTGGAATGCATTAAAGACATCATCAATACTGCTGTAATAGTCCGGGTGATCAAAGTCAATATTTGTCATAATAGCATAATCAGGTCGATACGCTAAAAAATGACGGCGGTATTCACAGGCTTCTAATATAAAGAAATCTGCATCAGGTACGCCATGACCTGTTCCGTCTCCAATTAAATAACTTGTATCTTTAAGCGAACTTAACACATGTGCTAATAAGCCAGTTGTACTTGTTTTCCCATGAGAACCAGTAACAGCTACACTGTTGAATTGACCGATGAATTCACCAATAAAATCATGGTAACGTATAACGGTTAAACCTAGTTCATTTGCTGCAACAATTTCTTCATGGTCATCAGAAAAAGCATTCCCAGCAATCACCGTTAAACCTGGATGGATATTTTCTTTACTAAAATTTAAAATTGGAATATGAGCTTCTTCAATATTTTTTTGAGTAAAGAAGTATTTTTCTATATCGGAACCTTGAACTTTGAATCCCTTGTCGTGCAAAATTAAAGCAAGAGCACTCATACCCGAACCTTTAATACCAACGAAATGATAAATTATTTCTTTATTCATTACTTTATTTCCTCCATATTCATAAATTCACCTTGTGTTTATGACTGTTAGTGTTTGAGAAAGCCTTTTTAGTTTGTCCTGTTTCAACTCGTTTTTCAAAAGCTCATAAAACGATGTAATAAATAGACCATCATCCTGTTTCATTTATTATTAAATGGGATGAATCGATTGTTGTTAGTCAAAAAAGACAAAATACAACGAATTTAGTATACCATGAAATAATTTAATAGCACACTTTAAATCTCTAATTCTCCTTACTCTTATCAGAATGAAATAATGTGAACGGATTCAATTAAATAATTATCATCTGTTTTTAATATAATTTTTGTAGGGAAATTCACTCTAACTACATTAGAACAATAAAAAAAGAGAGAGCAAAAGTTATCTCTCTCTTTTTGAACTTATTTATAAGAATTTTTCTTCATAATCCGCTTTAGTTAAAAATACTTCGCGTGGTTTTGATCCTTTATTTCCGGATATAAAGTTTTCGTTCTCTAAAGATTCAATCAAATTAGCAGCTCGATTAAACCCAATTTTAAATTTTCTTTGTAATGCTGATGCTGATATCTGTCCCTCTGAAACAATAAATGGCAGAACATCTTCAAACAGCTCATCTTTTCCTTCAACTGATTCTAATTTAGCCATTAACGATTCTGGCTCAAAAAGATATCTTGCAGGGCGTTGGTCTTTTACATGTCTGACGATTCGTTCTATTTCTTTTTCAACATACGTTCCTTGTACACGAATTGGTCGTCCTGACCCATTTTCTTGAAATAACATATCTCCTCGACCAAGAAGTTTCTCCGCCCCACCTGTATCTAAAATAGTGCGTGAGTCTACTTGACTGGATACCATAAAGGCTACTCTAGTTGGAATGTTATTTTTTATTGTTCCTGTAATAACATCTACACTTGGGCGTTGTGTCGCAACAATTAAATGAATACCTGCCGCTCTAGCCTTTTGTGTAATTCGTGCAATAGAGTCTTGCACATCGCTACTGGCAACCATCATTAAATCTGCCAATTCATCAATGACGATGACAATATAGGGCATCTTCAAGCCAAACTCTTTATGCTCTTCTGCTTTTTCATTAAATCGTTGAATATTTCGAACTCCTGCAGCAGCTAGTTTTTGATAACGTTCTTCCATTTCATTTACTGCCCATTTTAAAGCTTCACTCGCTGCTTTAGGTTCAGAAATAACTGGGGACAGCAAGTGAGGAATTTCATTATAAGGAGCTAACTCAACCGCTTTTGGATCAATTAAAATTAATCTCACTTCACTTGGTGTAGCCTTATACAATAAACTCACTAAAAGCGAATTAATAAAGACGCTTTTTCCTGAACCTGTTGCTCCAGCAATTAACCCATGAGGCATTTTATCAATAGTGGAAACAACCGCTTCTCCTGCTATGTTAACTCCAATAGCCACCGTTAAAGGAGAATGACTCTCTTTAAATTCTTTGCTTTCCATGACTTCTGATAACATAACGGGTCTTGATTTTTTATTAGGAATTTCAATACCTACTGAACTTTTCCCAGGAATTGGAGCTTCGATACGGATATCCTTAGCAGCTAATGATAATTTTAAATCATCGGATAGATTTGTAATTTTATTAACTTTTACACCGCGACCTAACTGAAGTTCAAATTGGGTAACTGCTGGTCCAATTGTCCAACCAATTACTTGAGCATTGATATTAAAGGCATCTAAAGTCTCATTCAATATTTCCGCTTGTTCTAAAACCCAATCATCAATTGCATTTGGTTCAAGTTTTACAGGACGAAGTAAAAGATTTACTGATGGAAACATATAATTTTCATCATAAATTTCTTCAGTCATTTCCATTAACTTATCGGTTTCACTAGTCGCTTCAATAGTGCTTTCTACTACTACATCCGTTTCTATTTCTGCTTGACTTACTTCTTTCATATCAATGATAGAAGAGTCTTCTTCAATTGATTCAATAAGAATCGTATCCGGCTGTTCTGTATTCTTTGTATCGATTAGTACTTCTGATTCTTCTAGCTTTTTTGGTTGTTCTAACTTTTCTGATTGCTCTGGTTCTTCAGGCTGGTTAATGTCATTAACTGGGAAAGTTTGTTTGTCTAAATAATTCATCCGACTTAATGCAGCCATTAATTCCATATTTTCAATTTCTTCTGTACTTGTTGGAGTAGATGGTTTATCAGAAACTCGAGTTGGACTAATAGGTTGTCTGACTTGTTTTGGTAATACTGTTGCTTCACCAAAATATCTTGCAACATTTTTTCCTCGATTAAGGCGGATATTTTGCTCATCCTCAATCATACCTGCTAATGATCGAGATAATCCTCGTTTTTTCTTAACAGAGTGTGCCAAAGACTCTACAGCTGCTTTCTCGGAATTAGTAACCGCCATTTCTTCATCTTCTATACTACTATTGGTTAGTTCCGGTTCTAATACTTCTTCTAGTTCTAACACTTCTTCTAGTTCTAACACTTCTTCTAGTTCTAACACTTCTTCTAGTTCTAATACTTCTTCTGGTTCTAACACTTCTTCTAGTTCTAATACTTCTTCTGGTTCTAATACTTCTTCTGGTTCTAATACTTCTTCTGGTTCTAATACTTCTTCTGGTTCTAATACTTCTTCTGGTTCTAATACTTCTTCTGGTTCTAATACTTCTTCTGGTTCTAATACTTCTTCTGGTTCTAATACTTCTTCTGGTTCTAATACTTCTTCTGGTTCTAATACTTCTTCTGGTTCTAATACTTCTTCTGGTTCTAATACTTCTTCTGGTTCTAATACTTCTTCTGGTTCTAATACTTCTTCTGGTTCTAATACTTCTTCTGGCTCTAACACTTCTTCTGTTTTCAGTGCTTCTTCTGATTCTAATTCAAAAAAATAATCGATTTCATTTAATAAATTTTCTTCAAACAACAAGAAATCTTCTGGTTTTTTTTCTAATTTTAAGAGAATTTCCAAATAATTAGTGTCTTCATTCTTTTTTGGTGACCTCTCTTGAAACCCATAATAAGGCGAAGGAATCTTTTGAACTTTAAAAGGTGTCGAACTTCTTCCTTCTTGAAAAGGTGTCGCAGCATGTCTTAAAGATTCTTTTGAATACGCCGTTTGTTTAATTCTTTTTTCAACTTTCTTTTTTTGCTTCTTAAGTTCATTTTGTTTCTTTTGTTCCTCTTTACTAATAGTAGAAAGATAATTTCTAACAGAATTATTATCTTTTTGAAGAGTCGTAAAATCAACCTCTGAATTTTTTTCATTAGTTTTTATTAGTTGGTTAGTTGTTTGACTATCGTTATTTTTTGGATGGGAAATTTTAATAGACGCTTCCTTATTCGTTGCTTTTTCAGCATCACGATAGAAAGGAAACTTAAACTTTTTTTGACTGTCTTGATTTTTTTGATAACTAGGTCCATCATATTTGGGCATGATGACCCTCCTTTCCTACCTTACTCCGAATCTTAGTTTACCATAAAAAATAAAGTGATTATAGGTGCATTCTTTAAGAAACACGCGATATCCTTACAATTTACAAATAAAAAAAGACTTTACAAAAAGCTATCTTTCAAAAAACATATTTTCGTTTTTTTGAAAGACAGCTTTTGAAGTCTTTTTAGAGAATAATTTAAGTTAATTTACTTGGAAAATTTCGCCTGTAGTTGCAGAATCTGGTAGGACTAAAATGCCCTTTTCTTCTGAAGCGTTTTTCAAATTCAATTCTTTAGCAGAACAAATCATACCATGACTAGGTTCGCCTCTCAACTCACCATCCCATATTGACATTCCGTTAGGCATCATAGCGCCTACTTTAGCAACTACAACCTTTTGGCCTTTAGCGATATTAGAAGCTCCACAAACGATTTGAATAATTTCTCCATTATCTATCTCAGTTTGCGTGATAGATAGATGATCTGAATCTGGATGTGGGTTACATTCTTTCACTTCACCAATAACAAATTTTGGTGACTCATCTGTTAGTAAAGTATCAGAAAATCCTGCAGATGCAATTGATTCATTTAAAATTTTTATTTGTTCATTCGTTAAAATAACTTGCCCAGTTCCTTTAAGATCAATAAGAGTTGAACTATTAAAAAAGTTATATCCAACTGTTTGATTTGTTTCTTCTTTAAAAATTCGAACCACATCATTTTGTTTTTCAAAATTTTGTTCCTTCGATTCACTGTTGTCAAGCATGACAATAAGTGTATCTCCAATGCCTTCATTATTATAAATACTAATCATTATTAACTTCCTCATCCTGTTTTTTATTTCGTACAATTAAAACATCACATGGTGCATGGCGAATAATATGCTCACTCACACTACCCATCATCCATCTTTCAACAACATTCATACCTGTTTGTCCAACCACAATTAAATCTACATGGTATTTATTAGGTATATCTTTTGCTAAAAGTAATTTTGGTGATCCTTGTACCATAATTGTTTGAACTTTTTCTATATTATGTTCTTTAGCTTTTAGACTGTACTCTTCTAAAAGCTTTTCCATTCGATTCTTATCAAGGTCTATTCCTGCTGCATCTAACGTGTTTATACCTGCAGTATCTACCATTCCTAAAGCATAAGAGTTTATATCAAACACATGAGCAATAATCAATTCACTACTATTTCTTTCTGCTATTTTAATAGCATTAATAAGTGCATTTTCTGAAGATTCACTTCCGTCTATGGCAATCAGTATGCGTTGAAATTGTTGTGTATCTAACATAATAACATCTCCTATTAGTCAATTTTATTATCTATTAAAGAGTTGATATAAATTTCTCTATTTCTTCTTGTGTTTTACGATCTTTATTTACAAATCGCCCAGTCTCTTCTCCATTTTCGAATGCCACAAAACTAGGTATTCCAAAAATTGACAAGTCGCCACATAAATCAATAAATTTATCACGATCAACTTCTACAAAATCGATTTCAGGATGATTCTCAATAATTTCAGGCATGACAGGTTTAATAAATTGGCAATCACCACACCAATCTGCTGTAAAGAAGAAAATTGTTTTTTGTTTGTTTTCTTTAACCATTATATAAAATTCTTCAACTGTATTTAATAACTCCACGTTGTAGCCTTCTTTCTTTTCGTTTAATTATTCTTCATGATTGTTTCAAATGTACTGCGATCTAAGGTACGTGCAACTTGAATAACCATTTCTTTTGCAGCAGCATAATCATCAATATGAAAGACTGTTTGATGTGTGTGAATATATCGTGCACATACTCCAATGACTGCACTTGGCACGCCATTATTCATTTGATGAGCTGCCCCTGCATCTGTCCCACCTTTAGAAACAAAATATTGATAAGGTATATTATGTGTCTCAGCTGTATCCAACAAAAACTCGCGCATTCCTTTTAACGTTATCATGCCTGGATCTTGGATTCTTAATAAGAAGCCTTCTCCTAAATGGCCAAACTTATCTTTATCGCCAGTCAAATCATCAGCTGGAGAACAATCAACAGCAAAGAATAAATCCGGTTTGAATTGATGTACAGCACCTTTTGCTCCACGTAACCCAACTTCTTCTTGAACGTTAGCTCCAGCAATCAAAGTATTTGGCAATTCTTCGCCTTGTAATTCTTTTAAAGCTTCAAGAACAACAGTCGTTCCATAACGATTATCCCATGCTTTACTTAAAATTTTCTTGCCATTCGCCATTTTAATTGTTTCAACTAATGGAACAATAGCATCTCCTGGGCGCACGCCATATGCTTCAGCTTCTTCTTTAGAATCGAATCCAGCATCGAATAGAATATCAGCGATATCTAATTTACTCCCAGTACCATCTTTACCTCTTAATAAGTGAGGTGGAACAGATGAAGAAACACACGGATAGTCTCCTTTAGCTGTTTGAAGCGTGAAACGTTGTGCAGATACTACATATGGATTCCATCCACCTAGTGGGACTACTCTAAACAAACCATGCTTAGAAATACTTGCTACCATAAAACCAACTTCATCCATATGAGCCGCTACCATAATCTTCGGTGCATTCTCAATTTTACTTTTACGTACTCCAAAAATTCCGCCAAGTCCATCTTGCACAACTTCATCTACTAAAGGAGTCATTTCTTGACGCATAATATCGCGTATGCGATGTTCAAATCCACTTGTTCCTTGTGCTTCAGTTAACTTCTTTATCAAATCAAATGTTTTAGCTTCCATTATTGTATACCCACATAGTTTTTGTGTTGCTACCTACGTGATCTATCCCCCTTATAAGTTTTCTTTATTCTATTATACCTTAATTCAGTCTAAGTTTAAGTGGTAATGCTTTAATTTCATTTATTTTTAAACGTGGTATACTATAAAAAAAACAAATGAAATGGGAGGGCGTTTATTAAATGACTTATTATACTAAAGAAAAAACACCATATCTATTAGCTAGCGGATTACTTTTTGGAGCAGGATTAACTTGTGGTTATTTCCTTCACAAAATACTAACTACAAAAAAAGCTATCCATGGAGATACTATTTTAAAACACGTTAAAACATTATTTTTAAAAGAAGGTCCTATAGAAGGCTCTTGGATTGAATTACAAAAAGTCCCTTTACAAAAATTTGCTCTTAAAACGGATGTTTATTACGGAGGTATTTCAAGACTTGAAGAAGACCAATTAATCCAATACGAATTCATTGCGGATGCTTACACTGGAAGCATCTTAGACTTATACCGTGTCTAATATAAAAGCGTTAAACCAAGTAAAGTTAATTGGTTTAACGCTTTTATTTCTATTTAACTTCTTTCTTAGGAAATTTTGCAACTACACGATAAATGCGGCTACCTCGAGAAGAAAATTTCTCTTCATACTCAGTCATAACATTTCCTTCAAAATCACTTTCATGTAAATTTAGCCAAACTTGGTCAAGTATCATCCCATATTTTGAGAAACTAGCTAAAGAATATTCGAATAATCCCTGGTTATCTGTTTTGAAATGAATTTCACCTTCAGATACTAGAATTTTTTCATAACTTTCTAAAAAGCTCTTGTATGTTAACCGTCTTTTTTCATGACGTGTTTTCGGCCACGGATCAGAAAAATTCAAGTAAACTTGAGCAACTTCTCCTTCTGCAAAATATTGTGTTACTGAGCCTCCGTTGACGTGTAACAACTGTAGATTTGGCAATTTTTCTTCAATCAATCTGTCTAAAGCCACAACAATTACACTCATTTGAAGTTCAATACCAATATAATTAATTTCTGGATGTAGTTTGGCCATTTCAGTAACAAAACGCCCTTTACCCGTACCTACTTCAATATGAATAGGATGGTCATTGCCAAATCTTTCTTGCCATTTTCCTACCCAATTATCTGGTTGTTCAGGTATATACTGAGGAAACTCAGCAATTTTTTGCGGTGCATTTGGTTTATTTCTTAAACGCATATTTATATTCTCCATTCTATTTATTATTACCTAATTTTTTTCCGTTTGACATAGAAAAATCCTCTTCAAAAACAGGAAGAGGATTTGAATAAATACTGACACTTATTATTCTTCATTTTTTGTTAAAAAAAATAATTTTTCCCTTGATAAAGACTTTGTAACATAATGATATCTTTATTCATTTCATGGAATCGTGTTTCCTTATGGTGTTGTTTTGTTTGAATTAAATAGTTCATTAGAGCGTACCACATAATACGGTTTTTTAACTCTTCAGTTATTTCTGTGTCGTAATGTTCTAGCCAATCTACCCAATGATCTTCAGGGACATACTGACAGAGTAACATACTGACATCCATAGCCGGATCACATAACATAGCAGAATCCCAATCAACTAGATAAAGTCGATTTTCATCTGATAAAAGCCAGTTTTTGCGATAAATATCTCCATGACAAACTTTGGCTTCAACTGTGCTCATTAATGCTACTTCAGCTTTTAATTTTTTAATAATAAGTGATAATAAAGGATGATTTTTTAAATCTAATGATAATTTTTCTTCATATTTTTGAATTAACTGTTCAGGTGTAACAACTTCGCCGCCTACACGAGCAAGCATTCTTCTTAATGTTGCAGAATTATGTATTCGACTAATCAGTTTTGCTACCTCTGGTGAAGACATTTCTTTTTTTGTAAGAGCTCTTCCATTTAACCATTCTTGTGCCGTCAGGACATCACCATTACCAATACGTTTTGTCCACATTAACCTTGGAGTAATTCCTTCAACAGATAATGCAGCTAAAAAAGGTGAAGAATTTCGCTTTAAAAAAAGCTTTTCTTCCGCCCTTGTACCCATATACGCTTGACCAGTGTCACCACCAACGGGATGTAACTTCCATCCAGAATCTATTTCAAAATCCATACCAAATCATTCCTTGCTTTATATTCTGAAACATTTCTATACAGACATGAAAAGCAAAACGGGTGAGAATAATCTTATTCGAATAGCAAAAAATTCCAACCCGTAAAACCAATAGTACTAAATCTTATTTAGTTTACCTGCAACTTTAGACAAAAAAAGGACAGATATCACAAAAGACATCTATCTTTCTGTTCTCTTTCTATTTTAAATAGATTTTCTTTCTACGTCAAGCGTATATACGTTCTTTTTCTACAAATACACTTACTTTGGATTTATAAAAAGTTGCTATACGAGTTCATTCATGCAATTTATTACGTTTTCTTTTTATTTTCAGATTTTTTCTACGATAATTTTTCTCAAAAAAAAGCAGCCAAACAAATTATTTGGCTGACCTTCTTAATTTTGATTGGTTATCTTATCTTTCCACATACTTCTTCTACAGCATCTACATACAATTGTTGCAACCTTTCGACTCCTGAGCCTCGTTTCCCTTGTCCTACGGGATTGCCGTCTATAAAGGTTATCGGCATAGCTTCCATAGTCGTACTAGATGCAAACACTTCATCTGCTTCTTTTAGATTTTCAAGAGTAAACGCTTCTTCTTTAACAGGTATTCCTGCTTTTCGAGCAACTTTTAACAACATTAGCTTAGTAATACCCGGTAAAACAAGATTTCCATCTGGATGAGTATAAATTACATCATTTTTGATCATCCATACATTTGAAGAAGAACATTCCGTAACCACACCATCACGATGAAGAATTGCTTCGTCTCCGCCTTTTTTATGTGCTTCGTGTTTAGCCATAATATTACCAAGCAAACTGGTCGACTTAATGTCACATCTTAACCATCGTAAGTCAGGTACGATAATAGCAGACATGCCTTGATCCATTTTTATTTGATCACGCGGAACAAGTGTTGTTGTAGCTGTAAAAACTGGCGGAACTAATTCAGGATCAGGATAGGAATGATTTCTTGGAATCCCAATACCTCTAGTTAATTGCATATAAACATTACCCGTATCGATTTCATTTACCTGAATCAATTTACTTAACAGTTGTTTCAATTCCTCTTTTGTAAAAGGTAAAATCAATTCAATTTTTTCAGCACTAGAAAATAGACGATCTACATGTTCATCTAAAGTAAAAAACTTGCCATTATAAGCTCTTACAACATCATAGATCCCATCTGCAAATTGGTAACCCCTATCTTCCATATCAATTTTAACTTCACTACGTTCAACAATTTCATTATTCCAAATAACTTTCATTTCTTAACCTCTTTCTAAAAATAGAATAATTTTTTCTATCATACCAAAAAAAAATGAACTGTGCATTTTTAATTTAAAAAATAAGTTTACTTTCTCAATTATCTCTGTAATTTAATCATTCTATTTAGTCGATGAGGTAAATAGAACTGGCAAAAGCCTAAGTTGAAGGTTACACTGATTGTCAATAGAACCAGTACTTCTATAATGGACAAGTGAACAGCAGATACAACAGTAATCAATAAACCTTCAACAAACAGTAATGCCAATAATACTTTTTTAAGAGACTGAAGTTTATCATCTTGCTTTATAGGGTATAGAACATTTAACGATAAGTTATCAAAATGAAAATAAAGTGGTAAAAGTTGAAAACCTGTTAAATAGAGAAATACAATTGTTAAAAAGGCACTTAACATAAAGGAATTGCCTAAGCCACTAAGCAACATAGCGATAACCAACAATCGAACATATAAACCGCTGTACTCAGTACCTCTTAGAAATGCTCTAGCGTATAGATAGTAAAAAGCATTGCTGTTGTTTTTTTGTATCGGTTTCAAAAAAGCATCTAAATAGCCTCTTCTTTTAACAGAACCTTTTAGTGCAGGAATATCGGTAAACAAATTTATAAACTGATAAATCCGCTTCATTCTATTCGATTCATCTTTTATCATCTTTTCCCATTGATAAGTTTGATAATCATTTTTACGATTAAGTAATAAGCGGTAACTTATCGTTAAAATGATAGCAGCTACTAGTCCAACAATTGGACTGATAAATAGAGCAAGAATATTAACAATGAAGAAAATACTAAATAAGATAATTTGTATTTTAACCCATTCTTTAGATTCTTTTATTTTCAAATTTAGCATTTGTACGTTGAGATCTACTTCTTTCAAAATGATTAATATCACCATAAAATAGATCATATCTGAAAAAGCAAATCCAGACATAGCAACTAATAAAGGCATTATTGCACCAATAATTAACACAATAGCAAAAATAGGTAACCATAGACTTCTCCATTTTGCTTGTTTAAAATATTCTGCCATAGCTTTTTCTTTAGGCAACAGGAACACTGCATCAGCTGGCTGAACAAGTGTTCCTAACTTTCCAATACCTAATGTAGCTGTAAAAACAACAACTCCTATCAATTGGCCTTTCACGTCATAAGAAGTGATTGTTTTCAAATAATTTGAGTAGGCATACCCCATAGCACCGACTAAAAATAAACAAACAATTACAAAATGATCATTGAATATATACTTTGAGTACTTCATCATTTTCTTTTGATGCAGCTTAACTCGTTGCTTCCATATTTCTATCATCATTTACTATCCTCTTCTTTTGTTAATTGGATATACAATTCGTCCAATGTTGCATTAGGCATGTTAAAAGTTCTTCGTAAATCTTCTAATGTTCCTTCAGCTTTTACTTTGCCATCATGTAATAAGACAAACCCATCACATTGTCTTTCAGCTGTTGCTAATATATGCGTGGACATTAAAATTGAAGCACCTTGTTTTTTCATCTCTTCCATTAATTCCAAAAGTGCATTAATGCCTAGTGGGTCTAAACCTAAGAAAGGTTCATCTATAATGTACAAACTTGGTTCTACTAAAAAAGCGCAAAGAATCATAACTTTTTGCTTCATTCCTTTAGAAAAATTAGCCGGAAACCATTCTAATTTATTTTCTAACCTAAATGTTTTTAATAGTTTATTAGCGCGCTCTAAAGCAATCTCAATTGGGATATCATAGGCCATTGCTGTAATTTCAATATGTTCTTTTAAGGTTAATTCTTCATATAAAACCGGAGTTTCAGGAATGAAACCAAATTTTTTCCGATAGGTTTCTTTATCTTCCTTTAAGGTCAAACCATCAATACTGATTTCCCCTTTTTGAGATTGTAAAAGACCAATAATATGTTTTATAGTCGTACTTTTTCCTGCCCCATTTAAACCAATCAATCCAATTAATTTTCCATCTCCTACTTCAAAAGATACATCTTTTAATACAGGTATTTGGCTATAGCCTCCTGTAACATGTGATACTGTTAAACTCATAGTTTTTTTAGTCCCTTCTGCACAAGTTAATGTAGTTATTGTACCATAAGAACGAATGAGAATCTTTTCTCTTTTCATGTGTTACCGTTTCACTTTCTTTAGCTTTTATGATACATTTATTAGATAAGAGAACCTATTTCTCTATTATCATTACCTTATATACAAAGATTTTATAGTAGAAAGAAGGATACTAAATGGCAGATTGTATTTTTTGTAAAATTATAAATAATGAAATACCCAGTAGAAAAGTTTATGAGGATGACGATATATTAGCATTTTTAGACCTTACACAAGTTACACCTGGTCACACATTAGTAATCCCGAAAAAGCATGTAGCCGATATTTTTGAATTAGATGAGATTTTAGCAGCTACAGTTGCCAGTAAAATACCAACAATTGCAAAAGCAATCAAGCAATCCAATCCTGCAATTAAAGGTATGAATATTATAAATAATAATGGTACATTAGCTTATCAATCTGTTTTCCATTCACATATACATATCTTGCCACGATACGATGAGCAAGATGATTTTTCAATTCATTTCGGAGACCATTCCGAGAACTATACACCTGAAGAATTAGATAGTATCGCGTTAACAATAAAAAGCAAATTGGAGGGATATTAATGTCTAATCACTTTATGAACGGCTTATTTTTAGGTGCTGCTGCGGGAGGAATATATGGACTACTTAAGTCTCCACGTACAGGTAAAGAAAATAGAGTTGCACTAAAATCTTATGTTGATGATACTACTTTACTGGTTAATGATGTTTCAAAAAGTGTCAATGATTTAAAAGGGGCAATTGCTCAATTAACAAATGAAGGAAAAAACTTAGCTGAAGAATTTACACAAGATGTGAAAGAATCGGTTGATGAATTTTCATTTGAGGCCGAGCCTCGTTTACGCCGTATTCAAGAACATACTGAAAAATTAACAGCTGATATGGAAGATTTGACTCAAAGCATGAAATAATGTCGTTTTATTCTATTATTTTAAGAGAGATTGGGCAATTGTCCCAACCTCTCTTTTTTTATCTTCAACAAAAAGGGAATCTGCTTTACCAGTAAAAACTGAACATCATTCGCAATTCCATCAGTTTGTGTTTTTTTTGTGATTTTTAATTGACTTTAAGCCAAATAATGGGATTTTAGTTTTTTTTATACAAATGAGTATGGTATATTTATATCTGTGATTACGAAATATTTATTTACAGCAAAATAAAAGAAATGGATGTGTTAAGAAATGAAAAAATTATTACTAGCTACAGCTACTATCTTAGCAGGATTTACAATTGCAGGTTGTTCTGATAGCACTGTTGCCTCTTCAACTGCAGGAAAAATTACAGAAGAAGAGTTTTATGCTGAAATGAAAGATACTGTTGGATCAAGCATGTTACAACAATTAATCATTGAAGATGTTTTAACTGATTTATACGGAGATAAAGTTACCGATAAAGTAGTAGATAAACAATACACTACTGAAGAAACTTCTATGGGTGGAGCTGAAGCTTTTGAATACCTTATGTTGCAACAAGGTTATACCCCTGAAAAATATAAAGACACCATTCGTTTAAATCTTTTAATTGAAGCAGCAGTAAAAGATAAAACTAAATTTACTAAAGAAGAAATTCAAACTGCTTATGACGCATATGTGCCTTCTGTTAAAGCAGCTCACATTCTTGTAGAAGATGAAGCAAAAGCAAAAGACCTTATCGCTCAATTAAATGATGGTGCTGATTTTGCAAAACTTGCTAAAGAAAATTCTGCAGATACTGCTACTGCAGCTAATGGCGGAGAAGTTACATTCTCATCTGGTGAAATGGTCCCTGAATTTGAAGAAGCAGCATATGCTCTAAAAGAAGGCGAAATGACAACTGAACCAGTTGCTACAGAATATGGTTTCCACATCATTAAAATGATTGATAAACCTGAAAAAGGAACATTAAAAGAAGAAACAGATACAATCAAAGACCAATTATTACAAACTAAGTTAGCTGATAGTGCTTATATTCAAAAAGTTATGTCCGGAATTATGAAAGATGCTAACATCATCATTGAGGATAAAGACTTATCTAATGCAATGGATGCTTACTTGGGAACTGAAAAAGATTCATCTGCTAAAGATTCTGCTACTGAAGAATCAGCCGTGAAAGAATCTACTACTGAAAAACCCGCTGCTACTGATTCTGCTACTGAAGAATCTGCTGCTACAGACTCTTCTGCTACTGAAGAATCTGCTGCTACAGACTCTTCTGCTGAATAATCCAGTACACGAATAAAAAATCTCAATAAAGTAAAAGAGCGCTAGGACAATTGCCCTAGCGCTCTTTTACTTTATTTATTTTCACTCGTTTTTTCTGGTTCATTAGGATTATAGAACGTTCGATTATCTAATCCAAAAATTCTCTCTGTAAACGAACCTGGTTCGGTTCTATCTAACGCCGTGTTCAACATATTAATCGTTGCATCTAAATTATCGATCATAAATAAAATTTCAGCTTCTCTTAATTTTGGTCGAACTGGCGAACCATAATCAAGTTGACCATGATGAGCCAGAACCATATGTTTTAAAAGGAGCACATCTTCACTTTTCTCATCAATTTTTAGTGCAATACAAGCTTTAGTAATTTCTTCATCTACTATCACAATATGACCTAAAAGATTCCCTTCCAAAGTATATTCAGTAGAAATAGGACCAGAAAGTTCAATGATTTTACCCATATCATGCAAAATAATTCCTGCATAAAGTAAAGGTTTATTAATATCTTTGTATTGAGCTGCTAATGTCTTTGCAATTCTTAACATTGAGATGGTATGAAAAGCTAAACCACCAGTAAAAGCATGGTGAAAACGTTTGGCTGCTGGATGTTGAAAGAATGGTTTTTGATAATGATTTAATAAATAACGCACAATACGATTCATATTAGCATTTGTAATTTCAAATATAGTATCATTTATTTCTTCCATCATATCTTCTTTTTTTAATGGTGCTCTTTCGACATATAAATCTGCATTATCTGGATCGCCTGATTTTGTTACAGCAATTTTAAATAGTTTGATTTGAGGATTTCCTTGGTAAAGTTCTCTTTTCCCTGAAACCTTTACAACTTTTCCAGCAGTGAAAGCCGCAATATCTTCTTCTGATGCATCCCAGTATTTGCCATCCATTTGACCACTTGTGTCTTGAAATGTAAAAGCAATGAATTTTTTACCATTCTTCGCAACTCGGATATCGGCTGATTTAATTAATAAATAAATATCGAAGGTTTCATCATTAGTGTACTCAAATAATTTCTTTTCCATTTGACTCCCTCTTTCTATAACTAACTTTTCTTTATTATAACATTTCTATCTGCTCTTTTCGAAAAACATCTGTTACAGATTCATCAAATGTAAAATAAAACACTTGCATATCTTCACTAATTTTCTGTAATAGCTGATACATCTCATTTTTTCGTTGGTTGTCAAAATTCACAAATCCATCATCAACTAATAAAGGCAGTTGGATTAGATCGCTCGCATTTTTCACAAATGAAAAGCGTAAAGCAACATAAAGTTGTTCAGCTGTCGCTTGAGAGAGTTCAAAAGCTTCAAATAAAGTACCGTCTTTACGTTGAACAGTAATCGTCTGGTCCTTTAAAAAGACTTTTTGATAATTCCCTTGTGTCAAAATAGTAAAGAAATAGGTCGTATCTCGAATAGTTGCTGGAAAACGGTCTTTTCTAGCTTCTGTTAATGTTCGTTCAATAAGTTCAGCCGCAATCTTATATGTGGCCCATTCATCAACCAAAATTTGTGTTTCACTTTTTAAATTTGCATATTCTTGTAGCAACTCAGAATATTCTCCACCGACTTCTAAGTTTTTAAGTGAAACTTCTATTGCAATTTTTTTGTTTAGTTTACCTTCAATTACTTGTTTCAAGTTTTGCAGTTTTATTTTTATTTCCTGAATACTTTCTAATAATGCTGCTTTATCTCGGTACGTTTCAAGCAGCGCACTGTACTCACCAACTTGCTGTTCTAATAAATTCAGTCGAGCTCTTTTTCTTGCTAATTCTTCATCCAGTACATATTTCTTACGAAACTCATCTTCCGTTTTTACTTTAACAGAATGGAGCAGACGTAAACGCTTTTGCTCGTACTCTTTTTGTTGCCTAATGAGCTGTTCAATCCGTTGGTCTATTTCTTGTTGCTGCTTTGTAAAATCTTTGATTTTTTCTTCATCAGCTGTCGCTTCCTTGAAAAAATGTTTTATCGCCTCAACTAATTGTTCATTATTAGTCCAATCAACAAAAATAATTGGCTCCAAATAATTGATTTTTTCTTTCCATGATACGATTTTTCTTTCCAAATTGATTAAGTGCTCTTGTATTTCATTAGTATGAACTGTTTTTTCCCTTATCCCTTCAAACATATCCGTTTCTTGGATTAATTCGTTTATTAAATAATGAGAAGGGTAACCATATTCCTGTTTAAATAACCGAAATTCTTTTTCCCATTCAACATTTTGGCTCTTAGCTTCTTCAATTTGATCACTTTTCTCATTTAATTCAAGAATCACTTGATCAATTTCTGCAAGTTTTTCTCTCCATTGTTTTCGGATTTCCGTTTGTTGAATATATTCTTCAAACGAGTACGTAGATTCCTTGATTTCTTCTCTTTTATTCGTAGCCTTATTGTTCTTAACGATTGACCACAAACTGTAGACAATTAATCCAAAACCAGCAATCATGAGAACCCATCCAATTTCATTCGAAAGGTATTGACCTAAAACACTTATCAATAATCCTCCCATCAAACTGATAATGGTCCCTTTACTTGGTGCTTTTTTTATTTTCTTTGCTACCTTAGTATCCGCACGTTGGTTAAGATTACTTTTTTCTAGCTGATTTTCTACTTCTTGATACGTTTGATTATCCCATAATCGTTTTTCTAACTTATCAAGTTGATCTCCTAATGATTCCTGCTGAAAATTTAAAAATGCTATACGTTCAGTTAATTGAGCTAATTCTAAATCTATTTGATTCTTTTTATCTTGTAATTTAGTTATTTTATTTCGACAATCTACAGTCATTACAGCTGGTATATTTTCTTGCTCCAAGAGTCCTAAATGTTGCTTTTCACGTGATAATTGAACTTGCGTTGATAAGAGCGTTTCTTTAACAAATGCTGTCTCTTGTAAGATTGCTTGAATATCATCTAACTGATCAATCAGTTGAGTAATCTCAGCTCTGTGTTCGTTAAAAACTTTCAGTAATCGTGTCTCTTCAGTTTTATCATTAAGGTAATTCATTTTTTCTTGCTGTTGACTAATCGTTAATTTTAGTTGATTTATTTCTTGGTTATAATGGTTCAGTTGATACAATCCATCTTTAGGCAGTTCGACAAGTTGTTCTTTCTCTATTTGATGCTGGATATCTTGCATTTCGCTAAACAGTACCCAGTTAGCTTCCAATTGGTTTAACTTAATCACTTTATCTTCGTAATGAGTTCGTTGTTCCCTTAAGCTAACTAACTCTTTTTCTAAGTTACCTTTTCCAAGCAGCCAATCCATATACTGGTTATTTTTTTCTTTAGCTACTTTCAATTGTTTTCTTTTAGTTTCAACCTCTGCCATTTTTTTATTGATGACCGTTACTCTTCCATTAGGCTTAAATAATTTGCTTGCTTCTATTTGTAATTTATCCGCAACCTTTAATAATTGCTCATTCCCAATTGTTCCTACACTCAAAAAATAACGGTTCAATTTTTCGCGATTTAATTGCTGTACTTTTTGTAGTCCAGCTAAATTAAAAGAAAATAAAGCTTGATAGGTCGTCTTGTCAAGTCCAGATAGAATTTTTTCAAGCCATTCTTCTCCACCTGTATCGCCATTGGCAAAAGTTACCGTCACATTTCCGTTTGCTTTTCCTCTTACACGTTCAATTTGAACATCGCCATACTGTGTACCCGTTAAAAAGAGTCTGCCCCCATATTGACTACTGCTCTTAGGTTCATATCTTAATTCGGAACTTAACTTAGAGGGAAAACCAAAAAGGATACTATGAATAAAGGACATGATTGTTGTTTTTCCGGCTTCATTTTCTCCATAGAATAGTTGCAAATTAGTTATATGATCGATTTTATGGTCTACCCATTTTCCATAGCCATATATTTCAATTGATTCAATCTTCAAGGTCATCACTTCTTTCAAATCCTAGTTGATTACGGACCATCTCTTTGGCATCTAGTACAATTTTTTTCCGGTACTGTTCTTCACGTGTTTCTACAACATCGTCTATTCCAGGAAAATCAAAAAGTGTATTTGTAGTTTCATTAAATAAATTTTCCATCTCAATTTCGTGTAATATTTTAGTCCATTCATTTGGAAAAAGCTTTTGGATAGCCGGTATATGATTCTCAGCTACCGTCTGCAACTCTATCTTGTGAACCCAGACAAACGTGTCTGTTTTCGGAATTTGCTGTAAAGCTTCCACTAATTCGCCTTGCTTAATTTTTTTTATAACTCCGTCAAGTAAATGCTCATTATCTGTCAAACGGATTGAAAGAAAGAGACTGTACGACTCATTTTGTTGTTCTTCTATAGCCGTTTTCAAAGCTTTATATACAGTATCTAAATTCTTCATTTCTTTAACAGAGAGTTCAATTGTTTTCCATTGAATAACTGCAGTGGAACAAAACTCAGTTGTTACACCTGATTCAGTGATAGTTACTAATTCAAACCCTTTATCTCCACTCTCTTTGCTACTTCTTCCTTGAGTATTTCCAGGATAGACAATTGGTGGATTTTCAGCTAAGTGCTGTCTTTTGTGAATATGACCTAACGCCCAATAATCGTATTTTTTGCTTCTTAATTCAGCCATCGTAAACGGCGCATAATGTCCATGTTCTGACTCTAACCCTTCTGAGAAGCCATGCAACATGCCTATATGATACGTTGCGCGAGGGTTTCTTTCTGGATAATTTGTAATTTTCCTTTCAAGAACCCATCTTTTGTCATAACTAAAACCGGTAAGAGCAATTTGTTCGTTTTCTTTGGTCGTTAGCCATTTCGTTTCGACCGTTTCATCAAATAAAATAACATTCTCAGGCATATCTAAATGCAACCCAGTGTTTTCTATGTAATCGTGATTGCCATGTAATAGATAAACAGGTATGTTGAATTTATTTAATCGCTCCATTTCATTTCGTAAATAGGCTTGAGCTTTGACGCTTCTTTCATCGTTATCGTAAATATCTCCAACTAGACAGACAAAGTCTACATTATTTTGAATTGCACGGTCCACTATTTTAGTTAAGGCTGAAAATGTCGATAAATAAATAGCGCTCCATATATAATCAGGCAAGTTCTTCAAGCCAATAAAAGGACTATCCAAGTGCAAATCAGCTGCATGAATAAATTTTACCATTAGAATCATTCATCTCCTTCCATACAAGACCCTTTTTCACAAGGGCACATACGTTCCTTTATTATCAGAAAAAAAGAACTCACTACTCTTTTATAATAGTGAGTTCTTCTTAGTCATCTATTCTTATCCTTGATAAACATCTTGAACGGGCTTCATGATGATACGATTTAAGTCTTCGATTAATATGCTTAAACGTTGTTCAGCTTCCATTAATTCTTTAATAACATCATTTTCACCAGAAGTTTGAGCTAAGTTTTGAGCTTCAGCAATTTCATCTTCAGTGATTTGTTCACCTGACATTTGTTTTTGTTGTAATTTCATTTGAACCTCTTGGAAATCGTGGTACATTTTGCTAGCTGCTTCATCTTTTTTCACTTCATTAAAAGCTGCTACTAAAGTAATGTACTCTTGACTATCTCTTAATTCTTTTTCTAGACTATTAGCTGTATCATAAATGTTCGTACTCATTATAAATTTCACACTCCAATTCGAATTTTTGTTCTCATCTTAGTAACTATATCATTTCAGCCATCTTTTTTCCATTATTCTCATCTAAATTACTAAAAAAAATCTATTGAGTCACTCTGTTTGTAAATTTATCCAATAACCCACCAAATTTATCCTTCAAAATTTCTGATCCTTCTTTTACTTTCCCACCTATTGAATCAACTGTATCTTTTAGGCCTTGTTTCCAGTCGCTAGAATCCACGTCATTTTCTGCTTTTGCAGTCACGATTTCTTTAGCACTTTCTGTATTAAAAGCAGTCTGTTCAGTATAAGGAAGAATATTCTCCATTTGTAGCTTAAATAATGGACCTACCCCAGTAGAACTTCCTGTTGTCATATAATGTTCTTCATCCGTTGGATCAAATCCCATCCATGTTGCTATCACGATGTCTGGCGTATACCCGACTGTCCATTGATCTGTTGTACCACCTTCATCATTAAAGGTTACCTCTGTACTTCCAGTTTTACCAGCAACCGTATAACCTGCAGGATCATTGTTTCGTGCCGTTCCATACGAAAATACGCCCATTAACATACTAGTCATTTGTTTTGCTACTTCTGGTGTAGTGACCTTTTTCTTTTTAGGTTCCGTATTGTCGACAATAATTGCACCTGTTGCATCTACAATTTTCGTAATAAAATGACCTTTACTCATAACACCTTCATTAGCAAAAGTTGTGTACGCACTTGCCATTTGAAGTGGCGATACACCTTTACTCAAACCACCTAATGCAAGACCTAAATAGCCATCTCCTTCAGGACCTTCAACAAGAGGAATACCAAAATCTTCAACTTTTTTGAATCCTTTATCTAATCCAATCTCATTTAAAAGCCACACTGCTGATGTGTTTTTACTCTCTGCCAATGCTTGGTACATTGGAACTTCTCCTTCATATTGATGGTCAACATTTTCAGGAGTATAATCATCTTTACCATAAGAGAGAGGTTCATCGACAAGCATTGAATCAATGCTGTATCCTTGTTCTAACGCTTCTGTATAAACAGCTAAGGGCTTCATAATAGAACCCGGTTGTCTAACCGTTTGAGTCGCATAATTAAATCCTCTAAAAGAGTGTTCTTTTCGTCCTCCATAAATAGCAAAAACGCCGCCTGTCTTTGGATCTAGTGCCACAGAGCCGCTTTCTAGGAGTGTTCCATCCGCTGCATTTTGAAACAAGTAATTATTTTCATACGTTATATCCATCGCACGTTGATAATCTTGATTTAATGAAGTATAAATTTTATACCCTTTATTTAAAACTTCTTCTTCACTTAAACCATATGTGTAGATTGCTTCATTTACGACTGCATCAAAATAAGAAGGATATTGATAACCTTCCTTTTCAGAATAGGCATCTACTAATGATAATCCTTCAACTTTTATTGTGTCCACTTCTTCTTGAGTTACAATTTCATTTGTTGCCATTAAATCTAGCACGGTATTTCTCCGAGAAATAGCATTATCGTAATCATCAATAGGATTATAATTTGTGGGTGCTTTTAACATTCCAGCTATCGTTGCTGCTTCTGATAAGTTAACATCTGCTGCAGATTTCCCAAAGTATTTTTGTGAAGCATCTTCTACACCCCACACTCCATTTCCAAAATAAGAGTTGTTAAGGTACATTTCTAGTATTTCATCTTTGGTATATACTTTTTCAATTTCAATAGCTAAAAAGAGTTCCTTTAATTTCCGAATAAAGGTTTGGTCAAGTGTTAAATAAGCATTTTTAGCTAATTGTTGAGTAATTGTGCTTCCGCCACCAACAATATTTCCACCATTAACGACATAGCCAACTGCTGCTCTTGCAATTCCAATTGGATCGAATCCTGCATGTTTGTAGAACCGTTTGTCTTCAGTTGAGATAACAGCTTGTTCGATTGATTCAGAGATTTCATCAACCGAAACGAATGTCCCTTTTTGTGAGTAAAGTGTTCCAGCTTCTTCGTTATTGACATCATAAATCGTGGTTGTTTGTTCTAGTCCAGCTTTTAGTGTAGAGACATTTGCTGTTTTTGCTAAGTACAGTAAATAAACACTAGATACTAAAGCTATTGTCAACATAACTAAAATAATAATTTTAGTTATGTTGTATTTTTTCCAAAAGCGTTGTCTTTTTTTATGGAACTTTATTAGATAAGGTTTAGCCCATTCCCAAAGTAGGAGCAGCTTTTTTTTTATCTTGGTTAAAAAAGAAGATTCATTCATTCACATTCATTCCTTAATAGTAGTTTTTAGAATTGAGCTTATTTTTATTTAGTGTATCAAAAAAATAATGAAGACACATCCTACTTAAGGAGGATATGCCAATAGATCAATTCGTTTGAAATTAGATAATTTAGTTGGTTTTCTTACTTTTTTCTTTATCATTTTACCATATTGATGTAGAGTAAAGTTAAAGACTTTGTTAAAATGAAAAAGCTGTTTTATTGTTTGACACAAGTTTTTTATATTTTAAAGATGAGGTGAGACCTTGGGACAGAAAAATTAATAAGGGTATTGATCCATCAAAAGAATAGTTTACTTGATATAGCTGTTTCTTTGGGTCTTTTTCACCATTGTATCTACCCTCTTCCTGAGGAATTTACTATCTGACCACTGAAATTGCTCTTTGTATACTAAACCATCATGATAAGCATCATTAGAAACTATACTACAAGGAGGTGAAGTCTACGTTAAGCTATGCAACGTAGACAACAATTTGTCAATTACAACCGGAATCATTGTATTCTTTATTATCCTATTTCTTGCATCATTATTTGTGATGTCAGAATTTGTACTCGTCCGTATTCGCCCATCAAGATTGGATTACTTAATTGAAAATGGTGACAATCGCGCGATACTTTTAAAAGAAATGACACAAAAATTAGATACTTATCTCTCCGCTACCCAACTAGGTGTGACGATAACTTCACTAGCAATTGGGTGGTTAGGAAATCCTACTTTTGGCCGTTTATTCGACCTCATATTTTCATCTTTTGACGTTCCGCCTTCTGTCTCAACAATTGCTTCAGTTGTTTTATCTTTTGCCATTTTAACTTCTCTTCAAGTTATTATTGGAGAATTAGTACCTAAAAATATTGCAATCAATAAAACTGAACAAATTGGACTCTTCATTGCTAAGCCTTTACAGATATGGTTCAGAATCATGTATCCGTTAGTCTATGTATTGAACCGAATTGCAAATGGTATTTCACGTCGAATCGGTATGAAAAATATCAGTGAGCCAGAAGAAGGTGTTTCTGAAGAGGAACTACGTATCATTATGGGAGAGAGCCTAAAAAGTGGTGAAATCAATCGTGATGAATATCAGTTTGTAGAGAATGTCTTTGCATTTGATGATCGAATGAGTCGTGAAATTATGGTACCTCGTACGGAAATGGTGACTGTATCAACTTCGATGACCCTAAGAGAAATCGCTCAATTGGTCAGCAAAGAACGTTTCACAAGATACCCCGTAATCAAAGATGGCGATAAAGATATTGTCTTAGGTATTATCAATACAAAAGAGATTTTTGCTGTTTATGTTGACGCTGTAGAAGCAAAATTATCTGAAACCTTTAGTTTTGCGGAATACATTAGACCGATTATCTCGGTTATTGAAACGATTCCTATCAAAGAACTTTTAGTAAAAATGCAAAAAGAACGCAATCAAATAGCTGTTCTTGTCGATGAATATGGCGGAACTAGCGGTATTATCTCAATGGAAGATATTGTAGAAGAAATCGTTGGCGATATTAGCGATGATTACGAAATGGTTGGTGAACCAGAAATCAAAAAAATTGGTGACCATCATTACCGCGTAAGTGCTAGAATGTTGATTGATGACGTAAATGATATTTTTGGTCTTTCTATTGAGGAAGAAGATGTCGATACCATTGGTGGCTGGATGATGAATCAAAAATACGATATTTCTATCGGAGAAGAATTAACTTTTAATAATCATAGCTTTAAAGTCATTAAAGCTGGTAATGGAACGCTTGAAGTGATTGATATTTTAAAGAAAACACCTCAAGTTGCTATGAATGACCTAGAATAAATTACTTTTAAACAAAAAAGAGCACAGAGTTCAGTATACTCTATGCTCTTTTTTATCTATTTTTAATGGCTCAAAACAATTTCTTAGCGTTGTTCAGCTACCTGAATCAATTGTTCAATAATTTCATTTACTTCCACTAAATCTTTCGCATTGGCTCCACTAGCTAGTGGATGTCCGCCACCATCATGTTTTTTAGCTACCTCATTAATGATCGGTCCTTTTGATCTTAATCGGCACCGGTAGTGTCCATCAGACTGTTCAACAAATATTCCCCATAGAACAATATCTTCAATTGAACTAGGCAACGAAACGATTGCAGATGTCTCAGCATCCGTTACACCAAATTGCTCCATAATCGCTTTAGTTAAAATAACTTTTCCTACACCAGAAGGATCAATAGCAATATTCTGTAACACATATCCAGATAAATGTGCTACTTTTTGTGACATCGCAGTCATCTTACGATTGATTTCATCAGGTTTAAAAGAAAACTCCATTAAATCTGCAACAATTCGCATTGTTTTAGGCGTAGTAGCTGGATATAAAAACCGACCAGTATCTCCAACAATCCCTGCATACAATAATTTAGCAGCCTCATCTGTCATTTTCAATTCGTCTTTATTGTAAAAACAAAAATCTGCAATGATCTCACTTGTACTGCTAGCATTTGTATTCACTAAAACGATATCTCCATAAGCATCATCATTAGGATGATGATCTATTTTCACTAATTTTTTTCCATTCTTGTAACGTTCATCACTAATGCGTGGTGTATTAGCTGTGTCCGCTACAATAACTAAAGCTTCTTGATAATCTTCATCAGAAATCTCATCCATTGTAGTTAAGTATGCCAAATCGCCTACTGAACCGCCTGTTTTTAAAACTTTTTTAGCTGGAAAACTAGCTTTTATTATCTCAGCCAATCCACCTTGGGAACCAAGTGCATCTGGGTCTGGATTCTTATGTCTATGAATAATAATTGTTTTTGACTCTTTAATTGCCACAAGTATTTGATCGTATTTTTCTATAGTCATTCTTTGTCTCCTTTAGTTTTTTTGCATTAATTGACAGACTACTGTCGCTTTTGCTACTAAAACAGTATCTGTATAAACCTCAATATCCAGTTTAGCAGTCCTTCTGCCCATTTCAAAGACACGTGGTCTGATTTCTATTTCACTTCCGAGTTGAACCAATTTCAAATAATATAGATTCATTTGTTCAACCATGGCATTCTTTTTTTGAAAAACAACTAATGTATTTTTTGTTACAGTAGCAATAACTTCACTCAACAATCCAAATGAAAGAGTTCCTACATTATCTGTCATTTGCGGTGTAACTTTAAATTTATAATATGGAATTTCAGACATATCCATTTCTGAAGAAGATGTTGAGATTTCTATATTTTCATTAATTTGGTCAGATAGCGTATCGCCCATTTGCGGCTGTCGTTGAGAAGACTGCATAGCTTTCATGACATCTTGTCTTGAAACAATACCCATAAGAGTCAAATTATCCTCAACAATAGGCATTACTTCTAAACCATCCCAAATCATCAAATGTCCAACACTAGCCACACTCATATGCGTTTTTGCAAATGTAGGATTTTTGGTCATCACTCGTTCAATATTGACATGGTCTTGCTTGCCAATAATATCTTTAGCTGTAACCATCCCAATTAAACGGCCTTTTTTATTGACTACTGGAAAACGTGTATGTTGGCTATTTTCATTTAACTTTCGGTAATCTAATACTAATTGATCTGCTGTTAAATAAAGCGTTTGATCAGCTTTCGTATAAATATCATCCACTAGCATAATTTCTTTTTTTATTAATTGATCTGTAATGGCTCGATTAATCAGTGTCGCTACAGTAAAAGAATCGTAGGTTGTGCTTAACACGGGCATTTTTAATTTATTGGCTAACAAAGTAATCTCTTCATTTGTATTAAATCCACCAGTAATCAAGACTGCTGCTCCCTGTTCAAGAGCTAATTTTTGTACATTCTCGCGATTCCCTACAATCATTAAAGATCCTGGTGTGATGTACCGAATCATGGCATCTTCAGTCATGGCACCGATAATAAATTTGCTTAAATCTTTATCCAATCCTTCTTCGCCACCCAAGATGTCGCCCTCAATAATTTTAACGACTTCTCCATAAGTTAACGTTTCAAAAGTTTCTTTCATTTTGCGTTCAATGCGAATCGTTCCAACTCTTTGAATCGTTGAGACCAATCCGTTATTTTGTGCTTCTTTAATAGCTCGATATGCTGTTCCTTCACTCACACTTAAATTTTTGGCGATTGACCGAACTGAAATTTTTTCTCCTACCGGTAAAGTTTCGATATACGTTATGATTTGATCATGTTTTGTAGTCATTTACTTGCCTCCATACTACACATAAGATACATCAATTATCTCTCCTACTTTCAGTGCTAAACCTTGCTCTTCAGGTAAACCCATGCAAAACTCTTCAGCATTCTGTTCAATCAACGGAAACGTATTGTAATGAATAGGAATAACCTTTTTTGCTTGAATATAACTTGCAGCAATAGTTGCATCTTCTGGTCCCATAGTATAATTATCCCCAATAGGCAATAACGCTACATCGATTGTCTTATAAGCACCAATTAGCTTCATATCTGTAAATAAAGCAGTATCTCCTGCATGGTAAATCGTTTGTCCATCTGCGCTAAAAATTATTCCAGCCGCAAGCCCTAAGGTTAAAGACTCTCCATCTACTTCATAAGAAGAACCATGAATAGCAGGGGTCATTTTAACTTCACCAAAATCAAACTGATGTTTCCCACCCATTTGCATACCATGCGTTTTCAAGCCTTTCTTTTTAAAAAAAGTCGCAATTTCTGCATTAGCAACAATCAAGGCATCCGTTCGTTTTGCGATGGATTCTGTATCTCCAATATGATCGTTATGTGCATGTGTTAAAAAAATCACATCTGCTTCAACGGTATCTGGATCTAAATCACTTTTAGAATTTCCAGTAATAAAAGGATCAATTAAAATAGCAACTCCTGTATCTGTCTGTATTCGTACACAAGACTGTCCATGCCAAGATATTTTCATATCGTTGTTCCCCTTCCAGCGTTAAATATAAGGTAACGGTAGATGCTTTTATTATACAGTTGAGAAAAATAGATTGCAATTAGTCTTGTTATACAACAAGATTAATACCTAATTTCTTTATCCCATAAAGGCAAGACAATATTTTCATATGCCATTGGATCCAAGTTTGTTACTGTAATACCTAATAATCGTATGCCTCTGCTTATTACTCCAATCTCATCCCAAATATTTTGAGCATGGAAAAATATTTCTTCACCATCTTTTACATAATTGGGCAATGTTATTCGTTTGGTCGCTGTTTCAAAATTAGAATAGCGCACTTTTAATACTACTGTTTTTCCATGCTTTTGATTTTTTTGAAGAGATAATTGTACCTTATTTGCAATAAACCTCAGTTCGCTTAAAACTTCTTGTTCTGTTGTTAGATTTTTTCCATAAGTTAATTCTCTGCCAACTGATTTCCTTTCACGACTGACTTGAACAGGTGCGTTATCAATTCCTCTAACTTTGCGGTAAAGAGAGTACCCCATTCTCCCAAAACGTTGAATCAGTTCCATTTCATCTTTTTGATACAAGTCTTCTCCTGTATAAATACCTAATTCATGCATCTTTTCAACCGTCTTTTTTCCCACTCCATAAAACTTCTCAATAGGTAATTCGCGTAAAAATTCCAAGGCTTTATCAGGAGGAATGACCGTTATTCCGGCAGGTTTATGGTAATCAGAAGCGAGTTTAGCAATAAACTTGTTATAAGAAACCCCCGCAGAACTGGTTAAGCGGACTTCTTGCCAGATATCTCTTTGAATAAGTTTAGCGATATAAATGGCACTGGTTAAATTCTTTTTATTTTCAGTAACGTCTAAATAGGCTTCATCTAGTGAAAGAGGTTCAATAATATCTGTATACCTCTCAAATATCGCACGGACTTGTTTTGATATTTCTCGATATAACTCATAGTGACCAGAAATAAAATTCCCATGAGGACATAATTCAAAGGCTTTTTGAGCGCTCATTGCAGAATGAACACCAAATTTACGAGCCTCATAATTTGCTGTAGCGACGACACCTTTTCCACCTGTTTCCTTTGGGTGTCGTGCAATAATGACAGGTTTTCCTTTTAAATCTGGATTTTCCCGTTCTTCTACTGAGGCAAAAAAGGCGTCCATGTCAATGTGTATGATTTTCCTCGTTGTGTCTCTTTTTGGCTCATCAAATCTTAATACACCAATGTCCATCCTTTTCCACCTCCTTTATTTTATTATAAGGGAACACACATTCTGAAGCAAGATTTGTAGTTAAATCTATCTGCTTAAATAGTGCTATACATCTGATGTTTGATTACTAGTTGAATTAAAAAAAGGAGTTGGATAATTTCCCAACTCCTTAAACTAATTAGTTTGAACGGTTTTCCAATGCTTTTTTCAAGCTTTTTTGTTGCTGCTTTTTACGATGCACTTCATAGATAAATCCTTTTTTAGGAGAAAAGATGAAAATCAGCATAAAAGTTAGTCCAGTAACAACCGCAATCATACCGGCAATGGATACATCAAAATACATAGACAATTGGAAGCCGACTAAACTATTAAATGCACCTAATCCTGCGCTAATTCCTAGCATATAACTTAAACGATTGGTCAAAAGATACGCTGAAACTGGCGGCCCTACCATAAACGCGACTACTAATATTGATCCAACTGCTTCAAAAGCTCCTACTGCAGTAACGGATACTAATGACATTAACGCATAATGTAGCAAGATAGGAGAAAAGCCTAACGATGCTGCTAGCAAAGGGTCAAATGAAGTCAGTTTAAGTTCTTTATAGAAGAAACCTATAAATAAAAGGAGTAGAACAAGAATAATTGACATCGAATACATCGCTTGGGTGCCGATATCCATTCCAAATACAATGAAACGGTCAAAAGGAGCAAAAGCTAACTCCCCTAATAACACTGAATCTGTGTCTAAATGTACGTCTCCAGCATAGCGAGTAATCAGAATAATAGCGATACTAAATAATAATGGAAAAATAATTCCAATTGATGCATCTTTATCTAACAATTTAGTTTGATGAATCAATTCAGTCAACCAAACTGTTAGAATCCCTACAAATGCAGCACCTACAATCAGTAACGGCGAATTTAAATCTTGGGTAATAAAGAAAGCTACTACAATCCCCAATAAAATTGTATGAGTAATGGCATCTGTCATCATTGCCATCCCACGTATCACCAGAAAAACACCCGGTAATGCGCAAGCAACAGAAACTAAAACGGCTATGAGTTGTATTTCAAAAACAGGGTTCATACTTATCCGCCTTTCTTTAATTGACTTGCAAATTCTTTTTTCCGTTGATTATTTTTAATCATTTTCCAAATAATCCCTCTATTTGGAGAAAAAAGCATACTTATTAGTACAATCGAACTGATAACTAATACAATAGTCGGTCCTGTAGGAATTTGTCGACCTAACGAACTGATCACAGTTCCAATTAATCCAGAAATACATCCGAAAAATGCTGCTAATCCTACCATGATAGATAGATGATTGGTCCATTGTCTGGCTGCTACAGCCGGCCCAATCAAAAGAGAACTCATTAAGATCACTCCAACTGATTGTAAACCCATCACGATCACAATTACGGTTAGAGTCGCTAAAAGGCTGTTCATCCAATAGACTGGCAAACCAATACTAGTAGCATAAGACTGGTCAAAAGCCAATAATTTGAATTCTTTCCAGAATATACCGACAACAATTAGTATCACGATTCCCACTAGAAACATTATTGTCACATCTCGTTCTAACAAAGTAGACGATTGACCAAAAATGAATTTTTCTAAACCCGCTTGATTTGAATTTGGACTTTTTTGAATAAAAGTCAGCAATACTAAACCAAGACCAAAGAAAACGGCTGTTGTCAGTGCTAATGCACTATCAAATTTGACTTTAGAGTGTTTAACAATCACCATGATCAACCATGTAGCAAGTAATCCTGAAACAAGTGCTCCCAGTAAAAGGATTTCCATTTGTTTATTTGAAGTAAGTATAAACGCCAGACAAATTCCAGGAAGAGCTGCGTGACTTACTGCATCTCCAAGCAAACTTTGCTTACGTAAAACAGCAAAACTTCCAATGACACCACTCAATAAGCCTAAGATACTCGAACCAAAAACGACTACTTGAAAGGTATAATCAAAGAACAGAGTACTTAGTACATCCATTTATTCTTCCTCCCATGGTTTTGTTTGATTTTGACGATAAGTTTTAGCAATCAATTCTTTGGTAAACGTCGTTTCAACCGGTCCACTTCCAATTAATTCACGATTGATTAAAATGACTTCATCAAAATATTCAGGAACAGTTTGTAAATCATGATGAACAACCACAATTGTTTTTCCTTCTGTTTTTAATTCTTTTAGTAATTGAATAATGATTTTCTCAGTTTGAGCATCTACACCTTGAAAAGGTTCATCCATTAAGTAAATTTCAGCTTCTTGAACCAATGCACGGGCTAAAAATACCCGCTGTCTTTGTCCACCAGACAATTGACTGATTTGTTTATCTTTGAAATCAGCCATCCCAACTTTTAGTAACATTTCATTTGCTAAGGCTTTATCTTTCTTTTTCGGTCTTTTAAACCAACCTATATGACCATATCTTCCCATCACAACGACATCTAAAACTGTTGTTGGAAAGTCCCAATCCACACTCCCATTTTGAGGAACATACGCGACTAAATTTTTATTATTTCCATAATTTTCATCTTTCGTTTGCTCAAAAATAAAATCGACTTCACCAGCAACTGGTTTAATTAAATTGATTAATGATTTAATAAGGGTGGATTTACCAGCACCATTTGGTCCAACAATAGCTGTCAATCTTCCTTTAGGGATATTGACAGAAACATTCCACAAAACGGGCTGTGCTTCATAAGCTACTGTTAATTGGTTTAAGCGTATTGCTGTCGTTTTTTCTATTTGTTCATTCTCCATGCTCCATGCACTCCAGTCTTTTGATTTATTTTAGCGCATCGACAATTGTATCAACATTAGATTGCACTGTTTTTATATAGGTTTCTGTGTTATTTTCTTGATCTCCTAGAGAATCGGAATAAAGTTCTCCCCCAATTTCAACTTCAAAACCTTTTGCTTTAGTAGCTGCTTGTAAAGACTCAATTGTTCTTGTTGGAACAGAAGACTCAATAAAGATAGCTTTTATATTATTCTCTACAATATAATTTGCTAATTGGCTGATATCGCCTGTCCCAGCTTCAGCATTTGTATTTAAACCTTGAAGTCCTAAAACGTTAAAGCCGTATCCTTCGCCAAAGTAACTAAAAGCATCATGGGCTGTCACTAAAATACGATCATCCTTTGGTAGTTCATTTACTCGATTGGTGACATATTGATCTAACTCTTCTAATTCAATTAAATAACTTTCTAAGTTAGCTTGGTAACTTGTTGCATTTTCAACATCCGCAGCGCTCAAGCCTTTAGCTACTTCTATTGCTGCTTTTTGCCATAGTTCAACATCAAACCAAATATGCGGGTCAACAGACGTAGTACTTTCTCCAGCCGCAAGAATATCTTCTTCTTTCAAACCATTTTCTAAAGAGATAACTGTTTTATTTTGTTCTTCAAGTCCTTGAAATATTTCACCCATTTTACCTTCAAGTTCTAAACCATTGTAGGCTACTACATCTGCAGATTGCATATAAATAACATCTCTTGCACTTGCTTTATATAAATGAGGATCTACACCTGCAGGCATTAATCCGTTAACTTGAACATGTTCTCCACCTATTTCTCTTAACAAATCGGTTAGCATAGTGGTGGTCGCTACAACTTGTAATTTATCTGAATCTTGCTCCGAGCTAAAATTATAACAACCTGCTAAAAAAATAAATGCACTAAACAGTAATCCAAAAAGAATGCGTTTAATAGTTTTCATCTTTCTCCTACTTTCTATACCAAATCAATAAAAATACTAGTAGCTGCTTTATAACTAATGGCTAGCTGTTTGCCATCCGATTCGAGTAGTATAGGCCCTTCATAAGCACCTATATCCATTATTTTATATACATCGCCTATGCTAACTTCTAATGAAGCTAAATAATCAAGAAGTTCTTTATCATCCGCAACTCGTTTGATTTTAACCACATCATAAATTTGTTTGTCCACTAAAGTCGGGAGCGCTTTTTCATTAAGAATCTCTTTTTCAGCTGGAATCATTCCTCCGTGAGGACAAACCGTTGGAAAATCTAAGTATTTATCTAGACATCTGGTTAATTCAATAGATGTAACATGCTCTAGCACTTCAGCTTCTTGGTGAACTTCATTCCATGCATAACCTAAATGATTCACTAAAAAAACTTCCCACAATCGATGTTTCCGCACTAATGCACTTGCTTTTAGAAGCCCCTCATCTGTTAAGTGGATACCATGATATGGAATATGTTCAACAAATCCTTCTTTCAATAACTTAGTGACCATTTCGCTTACAGATGCCGCTGATACTTTAAGCCCTGTAACCAGTTGTTTATTTGTTACTTTTTTGGTTGTTCCACCAAGTTCATAAATCATTTTTAAATAATCTTCTTTATTTGGCGTCATAATTTTCTCCTAACTATTTTTAAGGTGAACCTAACTTATATTAAAAGTATACCTTGAAATAATATTATTACAAGACTTTAATCCCATTTTTTATCTGTTTAGCGCAAAAAAAAAAGCAGGAACCAAAACAATAGTTGTTCTGGTTCCTGCTTTTTTTTTATTTTAGTTCTTCAAATGCATCAATTATGATTTGTTTTAATTCACTAATTAATGGTTGTTTTGGATTAGCAGTCGTACATTGATCTTCAAAAGCTAATTCTGCCAACTGATCAACTGTATCATACAATTTTTCAGAAGTTACTCCTTGATCTTTCAAAGACATATTAATTCCAACATCTTTACCTAATTTATTGATTTCTTGAACTAATGATTCCACTAATTCTTCTGTTGTATTTCCTTTAAAGCCCATGAAACGAGCTATTTCTGCATAATCTTCATGTGCATGGAAATATTCATACTTAGGAAACAATGCATGTTTTGCAGGATCTTTTGCATTGTATCGAATAACGTGAGGCATCAATATAGCATTTGTACGACCATGAGGAATATTGTATGCAGCCCCAATTTTATGTGCAATAGAATGATTAATTCCTAGAAATGCATTTGCAAAGGCCATTCCAGCCATAGTTGATGCATTGTGCATTTTTTCGCGAGATTCCTCTGTTGCATATTCATAAGATGGACGTAAATATTCAAATACAAGTTTGATTGCTTGAAGACTCAAACCTTTAGTATAATCACTTGCCATAACAGATACATAAGATTCAATTGCATGTGTCAATACGTCCATACCTGTATCAGCTGTAACTGATTTTGGTACGCTCATTACAAACTGAGAATCGATGATTGCAACATCAGGAGTCAATGCATAATCAGCTAATGGGTACTTAACATGCGTTTCACTATCTGTGATAACCGCAAATGGTGTTACTTCAGAACCTGTACCAGAAGTAGTTGGTATGCAGACAAATTGTGTTTTATTTAAATTAGGAATTTTATAGGTTCTTTTACGAATGTCTAAAAACTTTTGTTTAGCTCCAAAGAAAACTGTTTCAGGTTTTTCATAGAACAACCACATTCCTTTTGCAGCATCCATTGCTGAACCACCACCGATAGCAATAATAGTATCTGGTTGGAAATGGTTCATTGCTTCTGTTCCGGCTTTAACTGTGTTAGTAGAAGGATTTGGTTCAACTTCTGAGAATATTTCTACTTGAACTTTGTTCTTCCGTTTCATCAACTCATCTACAACCTTAGCTGCATAGCCAAATTCTACCATACCTGGATCACATACAAGAAACACGCGCTCGACATTTTCCATGTCTTGTAAATAAGCTAGAGAATTTTTTTCAAAATAAATTTTTGATGGTAATTTAAACCACTGCATATTATTTCTCCGTTTCGCAATTGTTTTAATATTCATTAAGTTAACCGCTGTAACATTTTTAGAAATTGAGTTCTTTCCGTATGAACCACAACCTAATGTTAATGAAGGAATCATATTATTGTATAAGTCACCTATTCCTCCTTGGGCTGTTGGTGAGTTAACTAAAATACGACAAGCTTTCATTTCTTCCCCAAATTTTTCTGCAAGAGCATCATTTTGAGTATGAATTGCTGCTGAATGACCTAATCCACCTAGTTCTAGCATTTGTTGAGACAATTCAAAGGCATGTTTAGTAGAATCTGCTTTTAACATAGCAAGAACTGGAGATAATTTTTCGCGAGATAAAGGATAATCAGCACCAACTCCGTTTAATTCTACAACAATCATTTTCGTTTCTTTTGGAATTTCGATACCAGCTAATGTAGCAATGCTATGTGGTGATTGTCCAACGATAGCTGGGTTAACCGCAACTTTAGCTTCATTCATTACTGCTTTTTCGAATTTTTCTATTTCATTTGGCTTAGCAAAATAAATAGAATGTTTTTTGAATTCTTCTTTCACTTCTTCATAAATTTCTTTATCGACGATAACCGCTTGTTCTGAAGCACAGATCATACCATTATCAAATGTTTTTGAAGCGATAATATCATTAACTGCACGTTTGATTTTTGCTGATTTTTCAATATAACTAGGAACATTTCCTGGTCCAACGCCTAAGGCTGGTTTGCCTGTTGAATAAGCTGCTTTTACCATAGCTGATCCACCAGTTGCTAAGACAACTGCAATTCCTGGATGTTGCATCAAACTGTTTGTTGCTTCTAAAGAAGGTTTTTCAATCCATTGAATACAATCTTCAGGTGCTCCAGCTTGGATAGCTGCTTCTTTCAAAACTTTAGCTGCTGCCACTGAGCAGTTTTGAGCACTTGGATGGAAAGAGAAAATAATTGGATTACGAGTTTTCAACGCTATAAGTGCTTTAAACATTGTTGTAGATGTTGGATTAGTAACCGGTGTTACTCCACATACTACCCCTACAGGAGTGGCTACCTCAACTAAATTAGTTTGGCTGTCTCTGCTAATGATTCCTACTGTTTTATTATCTTTTATTGAGTTCCAGATTGATTCTGTTGCAAACATATTTTTAATACATTTATCTTCGTAAATACCTCTGCCTGTTTCTTCTACTGCCATTTTTGCTAATGGCATATGCTTGTTCAATCCTGCCATTGCCATTTGATGAACAATAAAATCAATTTTTTCTTGATCAAATGTTTCTAAAATACTTAATGCTTTTTTCCCTTGGTTAACTAACAAATCCACATCTTCAGCTACACTAGTTTGATTGTTTAAGCGACTTTTATTATCAATTTTATTTTTTTCTTTAACGTTAACTTCCATCATGTTAAATCCTCCTAATATTGTTATCAATTTCACAATTATCATACTTCATTTTCTTTTTATTGTAAAGAATAAATTGTAACTTTATTAAAAAAAGATTTAAAAAGCTTTAAAATCAACGTTCTAAAAAGCGTTTTTTTATTATCACTACCGAAAAACTTATCACTTTTTATAATAATTAATTCACAAACAATCATAAAAAAATAAAAAAGAATCAGAACAAATCATCTGATCCCTTTTTAAAATAAATCTTCTAAGTTCATATCATCAAGTGAAGTTACTTTATAAATCTGTGCTTCTAGAGCAGCATAATCTAAATAATGATTGGGTGTAATCTTCATAATGTCATTAATTTGTTGGTAATAGTGTTCTGGAACAGCTCTTTTCCAACAAAATTGCACAACAAATTTCCACAAATCGTCTTCATTTATTTGATGATAACCTAACTGATTAAACTCCCTAATTTTCAACTTTACCCAAGGCTCGTATTTAGAGGAGTAAGCAAAGGATTCATTAATCAAAAGTATACACTCCTTATTTAAAACTAAACTATTTGCATTCTTTTATACATCAGCACAATGGAACTTTAAAACAAAGTAACACAATTCATTTTAAAATACAAATGAAGCACTAAAAAGGATGCTGCCAGTTTTTCTGATAGCATCCTTTTTAAGCTATTAATTGTAAGTATTAAAGTTCTTCGTCAGTAGTTTCATCTAATGTATGAGTCGGTGTATTTGTACCAAGATCTTCTACAGGAGTTGAAACACCACTAGTTACTACACGTGCAATAGCTTTCTTTTCAAATGTTAAAAAGATTCCATCACAATCAATTACGATAGTATTATTAGTAGTATTCACTTCATCAATTACTCCATGTAATCCACCAATTGTAACGATAGCGTCACCTTTTTTCATAGCATTAAGCATATCTTGTGTTTTTGTAGCTGCCTTTTTTTGCGGACGAATCATCATAAAGTACATCAAAGCCATAATCGCAATAAAAGGTAAAAAATTAAGAATTAATTCCATCATTTCACTCCATTCTTCTTTTAAATCACTTTTCATTCCTTACTTTACCAAACATGACGCCTTTTTACTATCTCTTAAATAAAGTTTCTTATAAAAATTTTAGAAATTCCGAGCATTTGGTTTATTATAACCATATTCTTCAAAAAAGCTCTCTCTATATTCCAATAGATTATCATCCATAATAGCTTGTCTTACATTTTTCATTACATTTAATAAGAAATACAAATTATGGTAACTAGTCAAACGTAAGCCGAATGTTTCATCCGCTTTTATCAAATGACGAATATATGCTCTCGTATAATTTCGACAAGTGTAGCAATCACATTTGTCATCTAAAGGCCCAAAATCGCGTTCGTATTGTGCATTTTTAATCACTACTCGACCTTTACTCGTCATACATGTCCCATTACGAGCAATACGAGTAGGCAATACGCAATCAAACATATCGACTCCTCTCATGACACCATCAATCAATGAATCGGCAGTTCCTACGCCCATCAAATAACGCGGTTTATCATCTGGAATAAGCGGTGTAGTGTATTCTAATACTCTATTCATACTTTCTTTTGGTTCCCCAACCGATAATCCTCCAATTGAATACCCTGGAAAATCCATTGATATTAAATCACGAGCACTTTGCTGACGAAGTTCTTTAAACCCAGCTCCTTGAATAATACCAAATAACCCTTGGCTATTCGGTTTTGCATGAGCATTTAATCCTCGCTCAGCCCAACGACTTGTGCGTTCAACTGATTTTTTAACATAATCAAAACTTTCGTCAAAAGGCGGGCACTCATCAAAACTCATCATAATATCTGGACCTAATTTATTTTGAATGTTAATGGCTTTTTCAGGTGACAAAAACATCTTAGAACCATTTAAATGATTTCTAAAATGGACACCTTCTTCTTCTATTCTGCGCAAATCACTTAATGAGAACACTTGAAATCCACCTGAATCAGTTAAAATTCCTTTATCCCAGTTCATGAACTTATGCAGTCCACCAGCTTCTTCAACAATATCTTCCCCTGGGCGTAACCATAAATGATACGTGTTACTTAAAATAATGCTTGCACCCATTGATTCTAGTTCTTCAGGAGCGATACTCTTAACAGTTGCTAATGTTCCAACTGGCATAAACATAGGCGTTTGAAATGTCCCATGTGGCGTGATAATTTCTCCAAGTCTTGCACCTGTATGTTTTTCTTTTTTAATTAAGCGATATTTAATTGCTGGTTCTGCCATATTTCTATTCCTACTTTCATCCAATTAAGGTTACCCATATATTTAACTTATCTCTAAATCATGATCAACAAATCAATTCAATGTTTTTAATATCAACTCAATTACATCATCCAAATGAATCGTCATAGCTTGTTCATCATCCGAATATTCTCTTCTCGCTTTATCAACTAAAAGATTCATAATTGCACTGTTAAAAATAAAAATAATTGTCTCATACTGTTGGTCCGTTAATGAGTGATCCTTTGAAAATTCTTTTAATTTAGTACAAAGCTGTTGCTGAATATACTCTTGTTTATACGTAAAAATCGTTTTTGTTTGTTCGTTTCCAACCTCTTTAATTGTACCAATCACAATTTGTCGATGTTTATCGAAAATATTTGCCATAAAACGGCCTGACTCTTTCATTAAATCAGTTGTATTATTAAAGGTCTGAGAAAAAAATTCATCCACTTCTTTAGTAATTTGTGTTGTATGTTGCTTAAATGCCGTATCTATCAAAACCTGTTTGGATTGAAAATTTTTAAAAATAGTTGTTTCATTAACTTCAGCCTTTTGTGCAATCATTTTAGTTGTTGTACTTTTATAGCCTACATGTGAAACGATATCTAATGCTGCATCAATAATACGTTGTTGAGTATTCGTTAATGCTTCTGTGTTTACGTTTGCCAATTACTTTGACCTCCAAATTAAACCTACTCTTAAAACAAGTACGTGCTCACTCAATATAATAGTTTATCACACTATTTTTAGAAAACAAACTCTTTTTAGATTTCCAAGACACATAATTGGTAACCGCTTTCTTAATGTGGTATATTATAAGTGGATAGAGAGACGCTTATAGAAGTGAATTAGTCGAATTTCTTTGGTGTTTAGATTCAGAAAAAACATGTAAAATCAACATTCTGTTTTGCGTTACCTGATTCACTGTCCCATTAGTTTAATAGAAAGATTATTTTAAAATTAGTAACTGAGTACCATTTAAAGAGTTTAAAGATAATTTAAAGACAGTTTTAAAAAAGTAGTAAAGAACCTGTATGTCGTTTTTAAAAGAAGTTCAAACAAAAAAAGATTCATTTAACAATTCGCTAATTCACTCCTATCCTCTCTAAAAACCAATAGAAGTTGGCCTAAAAGCCAACTTCTATTTTTTTATTTTATTTATTTGACAAACATCGCATCTCCAAAGCTAAAGAAACGATACTTTTCATCAACGGCATGCTGATAAGCGGCCAAAACATGTTCTCTTCCTGCAAAAGCACTGACTAACATCACTAATGTTGATTTTGGTAAATGAAAGTTAGTTGAAAAAGCATCGACAACTTTAAATTTGTAGCCCGGAGAAATGAAAATATCTGTCCAGCCACTATCGGCTTTCAACTCACCATTAAATTTTGTACCAATTGTTTCTAGCGTACGAATGGAAGTTGTCCCCACTGCAACAATTTTCCCACCGTTCTTTTGAACAGCCGTTAAAGCTGCTGCAGATTCTTCTGTCAGGCGATAAAATTCTGAATGCATTTCATGATCTTCAATTGAATCAACGCTAACGGGTCTAAACGTACCCAGACCTACATGCAAGGTCAAAAATACGAGCTGTACGCCTTTTGCTTTGATTTGTTCTAATAGCTCTTGTGTGAAGTGTAACCCTGCTGTAGGAGCAGCTGCAGAGCCATTTTCTTTCGCGTACACTGTTTGATAACGTTCGCTGTCTTCCAATCTTTCTTTGATATAAGGAGGAAGTGGCATTTCACCTAAAGATTCTAACACTTCTAAGAAAATTCCTTCATAAGAGAAATCAATAATTCTTCCACCGTGGGTCAATTCTTCTTTTACTGTTGCTGTCAGTCTACCATCACCAAAAGAAATAACGTTTCCTACCGTTGCTTTTTTAGCAGGTTTAACTAGCGTTTCCCATCGGTCGTTTTCAGTATTTTTCAATAACAAGATTTCAATGTGTGCGCCTGTTTCTGTTTTTATGCCATGCAACCTTGCAGGCAATACACGTGTATCATTCATAACTAGTGCGTCACCTTCATGAAGTTCATCAAGAATGTCCGTGAAGTGTTTATCTTCAACTTTACCGGTTTCTTTATCCAAAATTAATAGTTTTGAACTTGAGCGATTTTCTAAAGGCGTTTGAGCAATCAATTCTTCTGGCAAATCAAAATCAAAATCTTTTGTTGTTAACATATCCATACTCCTAATCTGTATAAGTAATAGGGTAACCTAAATGAGTGTAGCCCAAATGAGTTACGATTCTTCCACGCGGTGTCCGTTGAAGGAAGCCAGCTTGCAGTAAAAAAGGTTCAACCATATCTTCTATTGTTTCAATTTCTTCACCAATATTAGCAGCAATAGTAGACAATCCAACCGGACCACCATTATAGTTTTCAATCATCGTTTTTAATAATTTTTGATCAACAAAGTCTAAACCTTCTTGGTCAATTCGCAACATAGCTAATGCCTCATCTGCTATTTCTTTTTTAATCACACCATTAGACTGTACTTGTGCATAATCTCTTACACGTTTTAATAAACGATTGGCGACACGAGGAGTTCCTCTAGAACGTCTGGCAATTTCAATTGCTCCTGATTCGATTATTTCAGTATTAAAGATATCTGCAGAACGCAAAACAATATCACTCAATTCTTCTACAGTATAATACTCCATATGTGACACGATACCAAACCGGTCACGTAGGGGTGCTGATAGAAGTCCCGCTCTTGTAGTTGCGCCCACAAGAGTAAATGGCGGCAAAGGAAAATGAACTGGGTGTGCTGTTGGTCCTTGCCCCACAATAATATCTACAAAATAATCTTCCATAGCCGAATACAACATCTCTTCCACTAATCTTGGCATCCGGTGAATCTCATCAATAAAAAGGACGTCTCCTGCTTCTAGTTCATTCAAAAGAGCAACTAGATCCCCTGCTTTTTCGATTGCAGGACCACTGGTAGTACGAATCGCTACATTCATTTCATTTGAAATAACCATTGCCATCGTTGTTTTCCCTAACCCAGGGGGGCCATAAAGCAAGACATGATCTAACGCTTCTTCCCGGTTCTTCGCGGCTTCTATATAAATAGCCAATTCTCTTTTTACTTTTTCTTGACCGATATATTCTGCCATATAATGCGGACGTAACGATTTTTCTAACGAAATCTCTTCTGTCGTACTGCTATCACCGGAAATTATTCGTTCTTCTGGATCCATTGTTTTTCACCACTTTTCTTTTTTACTCCCACTTATTTCTTCATGAGTAATCGTAAAGCTTCTCTTAAATAAGCATCTGTAGATTCTTTGTTTAATTTACGAATCTGTGGTTCAATTTTTTTGATTTCTTTGGCACTGTAGCCTAATGCTTCTAAGGCTTCAACCGCCTCGGTAACATGGCTATAATTAGTTGATAAAACTAATTCTTGTTGATAGTCAGTCGTACTTTCGGCTTGAGTAAGCGATAAATCAGCTAACTTCCCTTTTAAATCTAGTACAATTTGAGAAGCAGTCTTTTTACCTACTCCTGGAAACTTAGTTAAATACGCAGCATCTTCGTTTTCAATTGCTTGCACTAAACCTTGATGATCATCATTTGCTAAAATAGCTAAACCACTTTTTGGACCTATTCCTGAAACGCTAAGCAGCTTTAAGTACAATTGCTTTTCAGTGTAATCCTTGAAACCATATAATGTAATCGCATCTTCTCGAACCGCTTGATGGACATAAATCGTTGCTTCCGCGTTTAATTTGCTTGAAAATCGAAATGGATTAGCAATAAATAGTTGATACCCAATTCCGCTATTTTCAAGAACAATATACGCAGGACTAACAAACGTCACTATTCCTTTAATATATTCAAACATCTTATTTTCTCCATTCACACGTTCTATCATTTTATTAGGTATAAAAAGGCACACCTGTTCGCTATTTATTCTACCACATTTGTGCCAATAAAAGGAGAGGCTATAAAAAATCCTATACAAAAAACATAAGCACCCTCTAGACTGTTTAACCAGCTAGAGGGTGCTTATTAAATTTCACAGAATGGATTAAGCAAATAATTTGCGGTAAGTGCTATACCCTTCTTCATCTAACTTATCAACAGGCACGAATCTTAAAGCTGCAGAATTGATACAGTAACGCAATCCACCTTTGTCTTGCGGACCATCTGTAAAAACATGGCCTAAGTGAGAGTTTGACTCTGAACTTCTTACTTCAGTACGACTCATCCCAAATTTGGTATCCATTTTTTCAATAACTTCTTTTTCTTCTATCGGTTTTGTGAAAGATGGCCAACCACATCCAGCATCATATTTATCATTTGAAGAAAATAATGGTTTTCCACTTACGACATCTACAAAAATACCGTCTTTATAAAAGTCGTCGTATTCTCCTGTAAATGGACGTTCAGTAGCTTCATTTTGCGTTACTTCAAATTGAATATCTGTCAATTTAGCTTTCAATTCATTTTTATCATAGCTATTCATGAAAATCCTCCTTTTTGTTTCTATATTTAGTTTACACTTTTTAGAGCTTTGCTTCAATTTATTGAATTCGATTAACGATTTCAATGAGGATCTTGAATTCGTTTGAACATTTTCTCCATATCTTTATTGGTAAAATGAATCAATACAGGTCTGCCATGTGGGCAGTTATAAGGATTTTCTGTCTTCTTCAAGTCCCTCAGCAACGCTCTTGCTTCTGCATCATTCAGATAGTGATTTGCTTTAATTGAACCTTTGCAGCTCATCATGATTGCTGTTGCTTCTCTAAATTTAGCGACACTTACACTTCCATGATCCAATAGTAAATCAATCATTTCTCTTACAATCGTTTCTTCTTCACCTTGGTTGAACCAGACTGGATGGCTTCTTAGCAAAAAGCTATTCTGACCAAAGGGTTCTAAGAAAATACCGACCATTTCTAACGCATCATTATTCTCTTTGATTTTAATAGCATCACTGTTCGGGTAATCCAACATGATTGGCACTAATAAGTCTTGCAAATCAGTACTCACTTCACCAATTTTTTTCCGGAAGTATTCATATTTTATTCGTTCCTGAGCAGCATGCTGATCTAAAATATACAAACCTGTTTCATTTTGCGCAAACAAATAGGTCCCATGCATTTGCCCAACATATTCTAATGTTGGAAACTGCCCTATGGATTCTTTAACTTTCGCATGTTTTTTCATTAATTTATCGGCTGTTTTTAAAGGTGATTCTTGATGGTAATCCACTAATTCGCTCACCGTTTCAATAGGAACGTCACTAGCCTCTTCTTCCGGTACACCACTAATAAGTGATTCTCGCTCTTTTTCTTTCAAGAAAAAGGGCTCTACTTCATCCACATAGTTACTTTCTTTTTCAAAAGGAGTACTTTGACGATGCGAATAATAAGATTCTCTAGCTAAATGAGTACTTTCAGTTTCTTCATTTTCTTCACTTTTATTTTCTATGTTTGTTTCTTGTTGAAATTCAAAAGTTATTTGTTCATTCTGTTCTATAGGCCTGTTTATTTTCTTTTTAAATGACAAGTTTTCTAATGCATCTGGAATTAATTGTTCCTTACTTAAACAATCCTGTATAGCCAACTCAATCAGCTGCATCAGTTCTTTTTCTTTACTAATCCGAACTTCTTGTTTGGTTGGATGAACGTTTACATCCACCAACAAAGGATCCATCTCAATTTCAATAGCAACCATTGGGAAGCGTCCAACCATTAATTTAGAACGATACCCTGCAATAATAGCTTTATTTAGCAAATAATTTTTAATGTAGCGCCCATTAATAATAATAGAAATATAATTTCGACTGGCTCTCGTAAGCTCTGGTAAAGATATGAACCCAGATACTCTAAAATCCAAATCTTCTTTATTTATTTCTCTCATTTTTTTGGCTGCAGCTACTCCATAGATACCAGCTAAAGTCTGTTTTAAATCGCCGTTTCCCGCTGTTCTTAACAGCTGATTGCCATCATTAATTAAACGAAAAGCAATTCTAGGATGACTGATAGCCAATCGATTTACAATATCTGTCACATTCGATAATTCTGTTTGCAAACTTTTTACATATTTTAAGCGGGCGGGTGTATTAAAAAAAAGATTTTCTACGGTAATTTTGCTGCCTTTTCTTGCTTCATTAGATTTTTCTTCAATTATTTTTCCGCCTTTTAAAGACAGATACGTACCGCGTGTTCCTCCAGTTGAAGTCTCTAAAGAAACTTCTGAAACCGAAGCAATACTCGGCAAGGCTTCCCCACGAAAGCCTAGTGTACGGATTCGAAAAAGATCATCCCGAGAATAGATTTTACTAGTTGCGTGGCGCTTAAATGCATTTTGAACTTCTTCTGGTTCTATACCTATTCCGTTATCAATGATTTGTATTTTTTTTAATCCCGCTTCTTCGATAAGAATGTCAATCTGGCTACTTTCTGCGTCAATGGCATTTTCAATTAGTTCTTTTACTACTGAAGCAGGTCGTTCAATTACTTCTCCAGCTGCAATTTGATTGGCTAATACATCTGAAAGTTCTTGAATTTTTGCCATCTATCCCATTCCTCTCCACAAACTAAAATCAATTCAATTTTTGTTGCCATTCACTAATGCAGTTCAACGCTTCTAAAGGCGTCATCGTCAATAAATTCATTTTCCGAACCGCTTTAACGACTTCAGCTTCAGAATCTTCAAGCAATCCGAATAAAGAAAGTTGCCCCTCATCAATCATGTCATTTTTTTTCTTTTGATTAGCCTTAATTGGCATTTGAACTTCTTCAGCCAATTCTATTTGAGGTGAATGATTTAAGATAACTTCTTCTTTTTGCTCCAATTGCTCTAATATAACCGTTGCACGTGACAGCAATTCATCTGGAAGTCCAGCTAGCTTTGCCACTTGTATCCCATAACTTTTATCTGCAGGACCAGGAAGCATTTTGTGTAAAAAGACTAACTCTCCTTCTTCTTCTACCGCCCCAACATGGACATTCGTTAAACGAGGCAATCGTTCATCCAAAACCGTTAATTCATGATAATGTGTTGAAAACAACGTTTTTGCATGAACTTTTTCATGAATGTGTTCAATAATTGCTTCGGCTAATGCCATACCATCATAGGTTGCTGTACCACGGCCAATTTCATCAAATAGAATCAAGCTGTTTTTAGAAGCATACCGCAGAGCCTCGTTAGCTTCCATCATTTCAACCATAAACGTACTTTGGCCCGCAATCAAATCATCCGCCGCACCAATACGTGTAAATATTTGATCAAATATCGGCATTTTCGCTTGATCAGCAGGAACAAAGCAACCCATCTGAGCCATAATAACGGTTAAAGCTAATTGCCTCATGTAGGTACTTTTACCAGACATATTCGGTCCTGTAATCAGTAGAATTTCATTTTCTTTACCCATTTCTACACTGTTTGGCACATACGTTTGTTGCCCTAAAACTTTTTCGACAACTGGGTGACGTCCCTCAATCAAACTGATTTCTTGACTATTGGCTGTCATTACCGGACGAGTATAGTGGTATTTTTCGCTTATAGTTGCAAAACTCTGCAATACATCAATAGCCGCTACAGTTTTTGCTAAATTTTGTAATCGCTCAATGTACTGTTTGATTGTTTCTCGCACTTCAGTAAATAAGGTATACTCTAGAAGCATCGATTTTTCTTCAGCTTCCAGTATTAAGATTTCTTTTTCTTTTAAAGCTGGCGTAATAAAACGTTCAGCATTCGCTAATGTTTGCTTGCGTTCATAACGTCCTTCAGGTAAATTAGCAAGATTTGCTTTAGTGATTTCTATATAATAACCAAAAATACGATTGTATCCGATTTTTAGATTTTTAATACCTGTTGCAGCTTTTTCTTCTGCTTCTAACTGAGCAATCCACTTTTTACCATTTCGCATTGCATCACGGTAGACATCCAATTGTTCGTTAAACCCATCTTTAATGACTCCACCATCTTTTATCGAAAGTGGAGCATCTTCATCTATCGCTTGATTAATTAAGTCAACTACCTCCGGAACTTGATCTAATTCAGCAATAAATTGATCCCACTCACCTTTATTCATTAATTGTATAATTTCAATTAATTGAGGAATCTGGCGCAAAGAGGTTTGCAGTTGAATTAAATCACGTCCATTAACGTTCCCGAATGCTACTCTACCAGCTAATCTTTCTAGATCGTATACTCTAGTCAGGGCTTCATTTAAATCCGTTCGTTCAAAGAAATGATTGATAAGACTCTCAACACTATTTTGTCTCATCGTGATTTGCTTTTCTTGAATAAGAGGTCGGTCAATCCATTGCTTTAGAAGTCTGCCTCCCATTGCCGTTTTAGTTTCATCTAACAACCACAATAAGGTTCCTTTTTTTTGACCAGTCCGAATCGAAGAAACCAACTCTAAGTTATGTTTGGAATAATGGTCCATTTTTAAATGATTGGTTGGAGAGTAGACGCCTACTTTTTGAAGATGACCTAGATTTCTTTTTTGAGTAACATATAAATAAGACAACAGTAATTTTACAATATCGATTAATTCAGTATTTTCTATCTCATTTGTTAAATACGAAAACTCTGCACTTTCAATAAGTTCTTTTTGAGTGGACACCATAATGCCTAATTTTGTTTTCAATTCTTCCTGTAGCTCTATATCATTGGCTTCTTTAAAAACAACTTCTTTCGTTCTCAAACTCATCAGTTCACTCATTACTGATTCTAACGAGTTTAACTTCGTCGTTTTCAATTCTCCTGTACTTAAGTCAGCGTATGCTAAATAATAGTGATTTGTATTTGTGCTCATTACAGCCGCTAAATAATTATTTGTTTTGGCATCCATTGACTTGGTGTCCATCGCTGTTCCAGGCGTAATTAGCTGAACAACTTCCCTTTTCACCATACCTTTTGCTGTTTTTGGATCCTCAACTTGCTCACAAATAGCTACTTTGTACCCTTTTTCAATTAAACTATCAATATACCCTTTGGCTGCATGATAAGGCACACCACACATCGGAATTGGTTCATCTGCATTACGATTGCGACTTGTTAAAGTAACTTCTAAAAGTTGTGAGGCTTTAATAGCATCTTCATTAAACAGCTCATAAAAATCTCCCAAGCGGTAAAATAAAAAAGCATCTGGGTAATTTGCTTTTATCCCTAGATACTGTTCCATCATAGGCGTTTGTTTCGTTTTTTGCGGCATGTTTTTCGCCCCTTTTTGCTTATTTATTGTTCAGTACTTTTTAGTTGGATTGACTTACTCAAACCCACCATTAAATGGACGATCATCATTAATCACAATATTCTCAATTTTTTTAGCTTCACCTGTGATGTCATCAATATCAATAAAACAACCGGATAAAATTTTCCGACCTTCTTTAGGCACTTCAAAACGTGTTGGCATTTGAGTTAAAAATTTTCTTAACACTGCATCGCGGTCCATACCTAACGCTCCATCATAAGGACCAGTCATTCCAGCATCTGTTAAATAAGCCGTACCATTTGGTAAAATACGCGCATCATTTGTTTGTACATGAGTATGTGTCCCAACTACTGCAGAGACTCTCCCATCTAAATACCAGCCCATCGATTGTTTCTCACTTGTTGTTTCTGCATGAAAATCTACAAAAATTAAAGGTGTTCGTTGCAAGGCTTCTTCTACTAATTCATCCGCTTTTCTGAACGGATCGTCAACATCCATCATGAAAACACGCCCATGTAAGTTTATTACCGCCAATTCAAGTTGATTAACTTTAATATAGGAAATCCCTTTTCCGGGTGTACCTTCGGGATAATTAGCCGGACGAATCATTTTTTTAGCATCATCTATAAATTCAAAAATATCTCGGTTATCCCATGTATGATTTCCCATTGTTACGATATCAACGCCATCTTGTAAGAAACCTTTATAAATTTTTTCTGTAATCCCACGACCTGCAGCGGCATTTTCACCATTTAAAATCGTTACTTGCGGTTTATACATTTTTTTCAGTTTAGGTAAATAATCATGAACCATTTCGCGGCCCATCGAACCTACAACATCTCCAATAAATAATAATTTCATTCATTTATGCCTCTTCTCTTTTTCATCCTCTACATTTTAACAATAAATGGACCGAAATAAAAGCTGACCTCTTCATTTTTTAAAATTCAATAGAAAAACCGATACGAGTCAGATTCATCATCGACTCATATCGGCTAGTTTAGCTTAGTTATTTAGCATATTCGATTGTTCTTATTTCACGTATAACGGTTATCTTAATGTGTCCTGGATAATCCAATTCACTTTCAATGCGTTTTCTAACATCGCGTGCTAACTTGCTTGCACCTAAATCATCAAGTTTTTCAGGTTTGACCATAATCCGGATTTCGCGACCTGCTTGTATTGCAAAACTTTGTTCAACCCCTTCGAAATCGTTAGAAATACTTTCTAATTTTTCAAGGCGATGAATATAGTTTTCAAGCGATTCGCTTCTTGCTCCTGGACGTGCCGCAGATATGGCATCAGCTGAAGCGACTAAAACAGAAATGACAGATGTTGCTTCTACGTCTCCATGATGTGAGGCAATTGAGTTCACAACTGTTTCATTCTCTTTATACTTCATTGCAATTTCTGCACCAATTTCAACATGCGATCCTTCAACTTCATGATCTAGTGCTTTACCGATATCATGTAATAAACCTGCTCGTTTAGCTAATGTGACATCTTCGCCAAGTTCAGCAGCCATTACACCCGCTAATTTCGCAACTTCAATTGAATGGCTTAAAACGTTTTGACCGTAACTTGTTCTGAATTTTAGGCGTCCTAAAATTTTAATCAAGTCTGGATGTAACGAATGTACGCCAACATCAAAAGTAGCTTGTTCCCCAATTTCTCTGATTCTTTCATCCATTTCCTTACGTGATTTTTCGACCATCTCTTCAATTCGAGCTGGATGAATCCGTCCATCTTGGATTAATTTTTCAAGAGTCATTCGAGCAATTTCACGACGAATTGGATCAAATCCACTAAGTACAACTGCTTCTGGTGTATCATCAATAATTAGATCCATACCAGTCAAGGTTTCTAGAGCTCTAATATTACGCCCTTCACGACCTATGATACGCCCTTTCATTTCATCATTAGGCAATGTGACCACAGAAACGGTTGTTTCCGAAACTTGATCAGCTGCAGAACGTTGAATGGCCAAAGCAATTAAGTTTTTAGCTTTACGATCTGCTTCAGTTTTTGCTTGTTGTTCAGAATCTTTTACCATCACAGCAACTTCATGAGACAATTCATTTTCTGTTTCTTGTAAAATCAATTGTTTGGCTTCTTCTCGTGATAATGCTGCTACTCGTTCTAATTCACTTTCTTGTTGTTCCACCAATTGAATGGCTTTCTTCTCTAAATCGTCAACATGTAGCTGTCTAGAACTTAATTTTGCTTCATTAGCTTCAAGAGTTTGTTCACGCTTTTCTAAGCTTTCGTTTTTGCGATCAATGTTATCTTCGCGTTGTAACAAACGATTTTCTTGTCTTAGAACTTCATTTCTTCTCTCTTTCAGCTCTGCTTCAATTTCAGTTCGGTATTTGTGGCTTTCATCCTTCGCTTCTAACATCGCTTCCTTTTTCATGGTTTCTGCTTCTCTTTTTGCTTCCTCCAATATTCCAGTTGCAGTGTTTCTAGCACCAGCTAGTTCTTTTTCGTGGTTTGCCTTGCGGACGAGATATCCAACAATAAGACCGACAACTAAAGTAACGATAGCGAAGGCAATACTTTTAAAATCCATTCTTCCACCTCCGTATCATCTATTTAATTTGTCATTTAATATTTATCCATTATTTGGTAGATTATGAATAGCTTTATACCAATAAAACCTACCCGCTATCTAATTGTAAAGTAATAGATAATTCAATTTTAATTGTAGTAGCGAGACATGTCAACTTAAATAATGGTTTTGTAGCCCTTTCATAAACTTTCATTAGGTCAGAACGAATCGTCCACGACCCTTTTTCATTCAATTTCAGAAAAATAGTATTAAAAAACCAACAAGCATAAAGCTCATTGGTTTTATCTTGCATTATTTCTTTACTTTAATCTTCTAATAGATCTGTTTCAGGTTTTTCAGTTTCTTGATCTTCCGCGCCAGGTTCTCCAAAACCATATGCAGCACGAACTTTTTTCTCAACTTCGGCTCTTAATTCAGGATTTTCTTTAAAGAATTTTTTAACGTTTTCTCGTCCTTGACCAATCCGTTCTCCATTATAAGAGTACCATGCACCCGATTTATCAATAATGTCTTTATCAGAACCCATATCTACCAGTTCTCCAACTTGAGATATACCTTCTCCATACATGATATCTACTTCAGCTATTCTAAAAGGAGGAGCAACTTTGTTTTTAACAACTTTAATTTTTGTACGGTTACCCATAATTTCGGTACCTTGTTTGATTTGCTCAGCTCTTCTAACTTCTAGACGAATGGTAGCATAAAACTTTAATGCACGACCACCCGGTGTGATTTCTGGGTTACCAAACATAACTCCAACTTTTTCACGAATTTGGTTGATGAATAAAGCAATTGTTTTTGTTTTATTAATTGAGCCAGATAATTTACGTAAAGCTTGAGACATCAAACGAGCTTGTAAACCTACATGAGAGTCTCCCATTTCTCCTTCAATTTCTGCACGTGGTACTAATGCAGCCACTGAATCGATTACGACGATATCTACTGCTCCACTGGAAACTAGCGCATCTGCAATTTCTAATCCTTGTTCACCTGTGTCCGGTTGAGATAATAACAATTCGTCAATATCTACACCAAGTGCAGCGGCATATTTTGGATCCAAAGCGTTCTCAGCATCAATAAAGGCAGCTATTCCGCCTTGTTTTTGAACCTCTGCGACAGCATGCAAAGCTACTGTTGTTTTACCTGAACTTTCAGGTCCGTATACTTCAATAATTCTTCCTCTTGGAAAACCACCTACACCTAATGCTACATCTAATGCTAAAGATCCACTA